>CALLVY010000545.1 GCA_938015925.1 uncultured Saprospiraceae bacterium | reverse complement strand
GTACAGCAAGATTTAAACAATGGATCTCTAAGCTGTCATTCCCTCGTAGAATATTACCTCGAGCAAATCGAAGCGACGAAGGCTTTGAATATTTATGTAGAAGTTTTTGCAGCAGAAGCTTTGGAAAGAGCCGCTGCGTTGGATTTGAAACGCAAAGAGAATCCAACCCAAATTGGAAGTCTCCATGGAATGGTGCTGTCGATTAAAGATGTAATTTGCTATGAAGGACATCAGGTGACAGCGGCCGCTAAAATCTTAGAAAACTTTACCTCTCTATATTCTGCTACTGCAGTAGAACGAGTTTTAGCAGAAGATGCCATCATTATCGGACGCGTCAATTGCGATCAATTTGCCATGGGTTCTTCGAATGAAAATTCCGTATACGGCCCTGTACTCAAT
The DNA here is from genome assembly GCA_938015925.1 of uncultured Saprospiraceae bacterium. Classification (GTDB taxonomy): domain Bacteria; phylum Bacteroidota; class Bacteroidia; order Chitinophagales; family Saprospiraceae; genus CALLVY01. The sequence goes on along the minus strand of CALLVY010000545.1, from coordinate 9,614 downwards.
GCAGCCGATCCGGAGCGAGTGCCCGGAGGATCATCCGGTGGTTCTGCGGTTTCCGTACAAGCCGATACTTGCTTGGCTTCGCTAGGCTCAGACACCGGAGGATCGGTGCGACAACCCGCCGCCTTCTGTGGGATTGTAGGAATGAAACCTAGTTATGGTCGGATTTCGCGTTATGGCCTTTTGGCTTATGCTTCTTCTTTTGACCAGATCGGTATCCTGTCGCAAAGTGTAGAAGATGCTGCTCAGCTTTTGGAAGTGATGGCCGGGCCAGATGAATTCGATGCGACTTGTAGCCAAACACCCGTAGCGACTTTTACTCCAAATACAATATCCCCTCAAAAATTTCGCATCGCTTATTTTGATACCGCCGTTCGCCATAAAAGCATGGATGCCCAAATTGGAGCGCGGACCTTGCAATTGATTGAAGATCTGAAAACGGAAGGACATGAAGTGGACGCAGTAGATTTTGATTATCTAGATTATATCATTCCCGCTTATTATGTTTTGACCACGGCGGAAGCCTCTTCGAATCTCTCTCGCTTTGATGGAATTCGTTATGGCTACAGAGATCCATCGGCTAAAAATTTGGAGGAAACTTATCAGAAATCCCGAACACAGGGTTTTAGTGATGAAGTAAAAAGAAGAATACTATTGGGCACCTTTGTGCTAAGCTCCGGTTATTACGATGCGTATTATACCAAAGCACAGAAAGTCCGACGCCTTATTCAAGATCGGACGCGGGAAATCTTTCAGGAATATGATTTTATTTTGATGCCGGTAAGTCCTTCTACTGCCTGGAAATTGGGCGAAAAGTCTGAAGATCCGGTGGAAATGTATTTGGCGGATATTTATACGGTACAAGCCAATATGGTGGGCGCCCCCGCCATTGCTCTCCCACTAGATGTACACGAGAATGGCATGCCTTTTGGCTTCCAGTTGATGGCTGATCGTCATCAAGAATCAAAATTGTTGGCTTTTGCCTCTACTCTTAAAATCCACTCTACTGCCGGATAGCCCTTGTTATCAAGGACTTAAATATGGCGATTTCTTTCGAAAAAAACATTAACACAAATAAGACTTTTTAAAACTTTGGCATTAGCAAAGGTATCTCTATCTTTGCACCCGTTTATTGCCTATCACCTAGTTTATTTTTAATAAAACAGGTTTTTAACAAAATAGTCCCATGTTATGAATGGCAAAATTATATTTTTGCTTCTGATCTCTTGTGTGTTATTCAAAACTCAAAGAATAGAAGCGAAGGAAGCTCCTCTTTACTCTTTTCCCCCTCTTTTTGTAAAGTCTACGGTTTTTCGTTATTCGCCAGAAGAAATTCAATGGCAGATGGAAGATTTGGAAACTACGATTGAATTGAAGTTAAATTCGGCCATCGAGGATCGAATTAAAGGCTTGGTGACCCGAGGTCGGGTTGGAATGGAGCATTTTTTGGGTCGCTCTGCACGATATTTTCCTCTTTTTGAAGAGAAATTGAAGAAAGCTGGATTACCGGAGGAATTGAAATTCTTGGCAGTAGTAGAATCTGCGCTAAAACCTGGGGCTGTTTCTGGGAAAGGTGCGGCTGGATTGTGGCAATTGATGCCAGAGACGGCCAGAGAGTATGGTTTGATTGTAGAAAAGGATGTAGATGAACGTTTGGACCCTAATAAATCCACCGAGGCGGCGCTTAGTCTTTTGACAGACTTGTATCAAAAATTTGGCGATTGGAAATTGGCGATTGCAGCCTATAATTGTGGTTCTTCCCGCGTATCGGGGATCATCAAACGCAGGAAAAGCAAGAATTATGCAAAGATAAAAAGGCTTTTGCCTCGTCAGACCCGGCATTATGTAGAAAAATATACGGCCATGGCTTATCTCATGAGTTATTATCATTTTTACAATTTGCGCCCACGCTACCCCGATTACAACCTTGTCATGACTCAAACTCTTCGAGTCTATAAAAGGAATACTTTTCAGCAAATTGGCTTGGAATTGGGGATTTCTGTTGCCCTCCTTCAAGAATTAAACCCTTCTTATTCCAAATCTTTTATTCCGGCTAATAAATCGGGAAATTACTTGATTTTGCCTAAAGTAGGCCTTTCACGGGAGTCGCTTTCCAATGTCAAGTGCCTATTGGAGTAATGACGCCTTTTCATTTTTTCTTATCAAAGTAGAATCATTAAGTTGAAATTGACGTAAAAAGAAGCAGAGAATAAATAACGAAATGTTAAAACAAGCTATGGTATGCTTATTGAAGCAATCATAATTATTTTAATGCGTTAAAGTTTGGTATTTTTACCTTAGAAATGATAATAGATTTACTAAGAGCGTAAAATTTCCCCATTACTTTATTCCCAAGGTCGTTTGTTCGACTTCGCTATTTCCTCTAGAATCTGTAGTACAAAGTATGTTTGAAATTTATTTTGACATACACTAATGATTTTTTGCTGATAGCGGTTTTCGTTTGTCAGATACTTTCAATTTGTTTAAAAATGAGAATTGTTTTATTACTAACTTTTTTAGCCTTCCTTTTTGATACTACTGCTGTCGCACAATCTAGTGTAACCAGTCCCAATGCGGAGTATCGGCAAAATTCACCTTATCCAACAATTGTTCAAATTCCCACTTTTTCAGAAAGTGAATTGATCAATCGGGTCAAAGGAATGCGCAGTGATGTGGTGACTCCACGTTTCAATAATATTGTCAAAAGTTACATCAATACTTATACGGTTAAAAACCGACCAAAGGCCGAGGCCATGCTTGGGCGAACGGCGATGTATTTTCCGATGTTCGACAAATATCTAAAAGAGTCTGGTCTTCCCAATGATTTAAAATATTTGAGTATCGTAGAATCTGCTTTGGATCCCACTGCAGTGTCTCGTTCGGGAGCGGTAGGGCTTTGGCAATTTATGCCAGCTACCGGAAAAGAATATGGATTGAAAGTTTCTTCTGGCATGGATCAAAGACGCGATCCGCACATGTCTACCAAGGCCGCTTTTGTTTATTTAAAAAGATTGTATAACCGATTTGGATCCTGGGAATTGGCTTTGGCTGCTTATAATGGTGGCCCCGGAAGAGTCAATCGCGCGGTCCGCCGTGGCGGAAGCCATGACTTTTGGGCGATTAGAAAATACTTGCCTGTAGAGACGCGTAATTATGTGCCTGCTTTTATTGCAGCTTGTTATATGATGCAATATTATGATACCCATAATTTGTATCCTCGCTATCCAGAGAAAGAATTGCAGATGACGGATAATACCTTGGTGTATCGTCAAATTTCTTTTAGAGAAATTGCAGATGTCACTGGAGCTTCTGAAAGAATAATAGAACGACTCAATCCTTCTTATTTGCATAAGGTGGTACCCACTCGGATGAATGGCTGTAGCGTCATTTTACCAATTGCGGCATTGGCTATTTTTGAAAACTTTTTGGGAAAACCAGATCGTCGTCCCAATGGCATGATCTCTTCTTCTATTCCAGCGCCAAGCTCTCCAGAGTTTAGAGCGGATTATATCAAAACTTCTTACACCGTAAAATCAGGAGATTACCTGAGTGCTTTAGCAGGAACTTTTGGTTGTTCTGAAAAGGAAATTGTGGAATGGAATAATTTGAAATCTATTCGCTTGCAACCCAATCAAAGTTTGACTTTTTATTTGCCGAATAGCAGAGACAAACATTTGTTGACAACGGTACCTTCTATCCCTAGAAAGCAAATTCGATTGTTAGAAAGAAAGCAAATTCCTTTGGAAGCCAGAATGATTGAACCGGTTAGTTTTACACCGCGGAATCGAAATTTTTCCAAACCTAAGAAGAAAGAAAAATTCATTTACTACCAAGTGCGTCGTCGAGAAACTTTGGCAGAAATTGCTAGTAAGTTTCCGGGCATTAGCCCAAAAGATATTATGCGGATCAATGGTTTTCGAGATGGTCAGGGACTGAAGCCTGGAAAGCGAATCAAGATTAAGCAGAAATAAGTTTGGGGGAAATATCGAATATTTAATGAGCAATTTTGAATATTGATTTTGCGGGCGAATTACCACAGGATTTTTATTGTCTAGATTTTTCTTTGCATCAATTCCTACGACTTTTCGCCCAGTCAATATTCGATATTCAGTATTTCATTCGGCCCAAGGATATTATGCGGATCAATGGTTTTCGAGATGGTCAGGGACTGAAGCCTGGAAAGCGAATCAAGATTAAGCAGAAATAAGTTTGGAGGGAAATATCGAATATTTAATAATGAGCAATTTTGAATATTGATTGGGGCGGTCAATGCTATGATTTAGTTTTATCCCTTCTTTGATCTCCCTATAAAGTCGCGATTTTTCGTCAAAAAATTCCTTATTCAAAATTCCTATCCATAATTAAACCTCCGTTTTTTCTTTTTCTCAACACCCCTAATTCGATATTCCGTATTCCATTCACTCTTCTCCCAGTACTTTAAAAACCTGTTCCTTATAACTTCGTCCAATCGGAAGTTTTTGCTCCGCTACCTCAATCTCCGTAGCAGAGAAAGCACGAATGTGCGCTTTGGATACCAAAAAGGATCGGTGAATGCGCAAGAGTTTGGCTTCTTCTAAAATACCTTCCAATTCTCCCAACTGAAACTTAGTAGTCAAAGATTGTTCTGCGGTATGTATTTTTACATAATCCTTCCGGCTCTCGATGTATTGAATCTGATCGAGGTATACTTTTATTTTTTTCTTTTTTACATTGAAAAAACGATAGGCTCTTTCTTTTCGAATGGGCGCTGATTTTTTGCTGGCTAGAATTTTAGGAGACTTTAGTTTATTGACAGCTTGTAGGAATCTGGAAAATTCAATGGGTTTTAAGAGGTAGTCAATTACGGAAAGTTCAAAACCTTCCAATGCGTATTGATGATAGGCAGTGGTGATGATGATTTGCGGAGGATTGGGAAGAGCTTTGATAAAATCTAGTCCCTTTAGTTTGGGCAAATGAATGTCGAGAAAGATAACATCAATGCTTTCTGTTCGTAAAATCTCCAGAGCATAAATGGCATCTTCACAGGTGCTGACCAATTCGAGTTGGCGCATCTGACTGATGTAATCTTGTAGCACTTCCGCTGCAAGTGGTTCATCTTCTACAATAAGGCAACGCAATTTATTCATGAGTCTTCGTTCAAATCAATATGAAGTAATACCGTATACAATCGATCTTCATTTTTGAGATCCAATTGATGGTTGTTGGGGTAAATTAATTCTAATTGTCGTCTTACATTTTTCAATCCAATTCCTCCTTCTTTTTCTTCCAAATCTTCGTCCTTGCTATTTTCGATGCGGGCATTTAAAATTCCTTTTTCGAGTTGAATATCGATTTTGATAAACGATTGGAAACGAGATTCACTGGCACCATGTTTAAATGCATTTTCTATAAAAGGCAACAATAGGAGTGGGGCAATCTGTTGGCCTGGGCGATCTAGATTTTCTGTAAAGACAACAGAGAGGCGATCATTGTACCGCAGATTTTCGAGGCCAATATAATCGCGGATCACTTTGATTTCTTCATTGAGCGCGATGCGCGGGCTATTGCATTCATAGAGCATAAAGCGCATGATCTGCGAAAGCTTCATGACGACTGGAGCGGTATTGGTATCTTGCTTCCGCGCTAGCGCATAAATATTATTGAGGGTATTGAATAGAAAATGAGGATTCGTTTGAGAGCGTAAAAAATTGAGTTCCGATTGTAGTTTTTCGCGTAGTAGCATTTCTTCTCTGCGCTGACTTTGGATCTGGTCGCCTAGTAGTTTGACCGTTGAAGCGACGGCTACCGCAGAACCAATATCCAGGAAGGAGAAAAATAAACGTCTAGGACTCAGTAATTCTAAGTTTGGAAATTCTTCAAACAACAAAGGATAAACCTGGTAGTAGACAAGCAATCTATTAATGATCAGCAAGGGAAGCAAAAAGATGATGCAGCGCAAAATCAATCCCAGGTATTTTCCAGGCTTTAGATATCTTGGAATTAACAAATATAAAAAGCCATAAGTGGCCACCAGTTTTACTGGTAACATCCAAAGCTCCGCTGCCCAGAAATAAAAGAAACGAACATTGATTGGATATTCTGTCGCTGGGAGGTTTTTAGAAAAACTCATGTTCAAGATGGCATAAGCCATCGTGTAAACGACCCAAAAACCAATATGCCACAAGTATCTTTTATTCATTAGACTTTATTCTAAAATAATTTTGAATTCCTGCTTCTTCCTCTAATTTCCTAAAAAAAAGGAGAATAAAAAGTTTTTATCTTCTAATTGCAATAAATCCAGATTAGACAACCGTTTTATTAACCTGAATTTCAAAAAGAAGCCAATGTTTAGCCGTAAAATATTGGATTTTGAAGAGAAGGCAAGTTTGAGATTGTAAATTCCCTTATCTTTGCGGCGACAAACCATGAACATATATGAAACCGATTTTGCTCCTAGGAGTCTTGCTACTCCTTTGTGTCCCCACCATTGCCCAAAAAAACTTCACCTGGGCCTTTGAAACCACTGCTTATTCGCGCGTTAGTGATTTTACCCGCAACCTGGCCATTGCTGCTCAGGGGCGGCTAAAAGGCTATATCGATACCACAGGCAAGGTACACATCTCTCCCAAGTTTAATGTGATTGACGGTTTTTCGGAAGACCGGGCTGCTGCGGGATATCACCAAGCAGACAATAGTAGTTCGACGGTTGGATTTATCAATCGCTCTGGACAGTTTGTGATTGCTCCGCAATTTGAGAATACTGGTTTTTTCCAAGAAGGATTGGTGAATGTGAAATCTGGTGGCTTATGGGGATTTTTGAATAATGGAGGGCGATTGGTATTGCCTTGTCAATATGAATATGCGGAGATGTTTGTGCAAGGTTTGGCTTTGGTACAAGTGAATGGGAAATATGGGTTTATTAATCCAGAGGGGCGGTTTTTGATTCCGGCAGAATACGATGGAGCTAGTAGTTTTTCAGAAGGCTTGGCAAGTGTGAAGGCAGGGAAAAAATATGGGTATATCAACCCGGATGGGCGTTTTGTAATTTCTCCGAATTTTGATGCTGCTTATAGTTTTAAAGAAGGTTTGGCAAAAGTGGAGATCAATGGTCAATTGGGATTTATCAATCCACAAGGGGAGATGGTGATTCCTCCTCAATTTGATTTTGCGTTTAACTTTAATGATGGACTAGCAGCAGTGCGCCAAAATGACTTATGGGGATTTATTGACCAACAAGGAAATTTCGTGATCGCACCACAATACCAAGCGGCACATAGTTTTTCGGAAGAATTGGCCTGTGTGAAAAAAGGCGAGAAATGGGGCTATGTATGGACCGATGGGAGCGAAGCTATTCCTCCGTATTTTGACGAAGCGCGAGACTTCAAATGCGAATTGGCTTATGCTCGGGTTGGGACTAAAAAAGGTTTTATCCGTTATGTTGCTCCTTTGGAAAAAGAATTGACTTTGGATCGACCGCAAGCAGCTCCCGAAGAAGTTACCAGAAGAGCGATTGGAGAAGGACAAAGAATCACGGTGACGAAACCTAATTTTGTCATTAAAGTCTATGATCACAAAAGAATTGATGGGGATATTATTTCGCTTAATTATAATGGAAAATGGGTTTTGAAACAGTTTGAATTGACTGCTGAGGCTCATGAAATTCCAATTGTTTTTGATCGGGGACTAAGTGATAATTATTTGCTTTTTTATGCTAAAAACCTTGGAAGAGAACCTCCTAATACGGCGGCGATAGTAATCTCAGATGGAACGAGTACGCAGAAGGTTATTTTAAATGCAGATTTATCAAAATGTGATATTATTTATTTTGACCTGAAAGAAAATTGACCCTTTATTTATTGGAGACCTTCATTTGTCTTTTGATGGCAAAGTCTTCTCTTGCGGATTCCCCTTATTGATTAAACCAAAATTTTGTTGTAAATTGCACTCTATAAGAAAACACGAAACGAATCTACTCTAAACCTTCTCTCCCCCTTTAAACTTCAAGAAAGCAAACAGCTTACTGGAAAATAGGCCTTTTTCAGGCTTATTTCATCACACACTTTTCCTAATACAACTGATTAAAAATACCTTTTGAAAGCACTTTCTAGTGTTTGCAAAAGCCTATTCTAGCATATCACAACACCAGCTTGTGGCTCTTTCCCAGAGTCAGAAGCACGTATTTTTTATAAAACATATACCATGAACAAAACACTTTTACAAAAAATCTCTCTCTTCGTATTTGCATTTTTAATAATGTATTCACCGAATGTACAAGCCCAGAATTGTAGTGGAGATGCTCCCGTTTCCTACACGATTCTTAGCAATCCTGCCAATCCATCTGAATGCTTTTTGCAACTCAATTGGGGAGATGCAATGCCTGAATTGGTTTGTGGAAATCCAGGGACTCCTGCGCCAGGATCCAATGTTCCTGCAGGACGACGAATTGACTTTCTTCAGGTGACGGTCAATGGAACCGATCATGTTCTTTATGCCCGATCAGAATGTATTAATAATACCAACATGCTTCAATATGGTGGGGAGGCCAATACTCAGATTTCCTTTCTCTCGGAAGTTGATTTTTGCCTGGCTGCCGCAGAACGTTTTATTATGGTCGAGGGAGTCCAGGTGGGCGCAGCCGATTTTAATTGCGTCTTGGCCAATTCTTTGGTGGCAGCACCGGTAGAGTTTGCTTATTTTCGAGGAGCGAGTAAAGCACAAACCAATATTTTGGAATGGGGGACAGCCAGCGAAGAAAACACCGCTGTTTTTGTAGTGGAAAAAAGGAATGGAATTAGCCGGCAATCAGAAATGGTCGGATCGGTTGATGCTCAGGGTTTTTCTACCAGTGCGGAATATTATCAATTGGAAGATCGAAATCCACAAGCATTGACTTACTACCGAGTTCGAGCGATTGATTTTGATGGTTCAGAAATGGCTTCCCAATGGATTGCGGTAGAAAGAGGCGATAGAAAGGATCGAGAATCTTTGACCTTGTCTCCTATCCCGATGAATGGTAAAGCACCACTACAAGTCAATTATGAAGCTTTTACGGAAGAGTCGGTTATTATGACTGTATCTGATATCAGTGGCCGAAAACTATGGGAAGAAAGAAAGGAACTGGAGGAAGGGGTTTACAATTGGGAATTGATGTTTCCAAACTTTGATCAGCAATTATTGATCTTTCGTATGCACACCAGAGATGGTGTAATCAGTCGTTTGATTCCTGTAGAAAAAGGAAACTAAAGAGTGTTGAGCACCTGCTTGATTTTCTCTAATGAATAAAATAAATCTAAAAACAATCAATCGCTGCAAAACCTGCTCCTGGGTTTTGTGGCGATTGTTTTTTTAAAAGTAAAGAAGTAGTAATTTTGCTATTATTCGTTTTTTATAAGAAACTAACGTATTTTTATAACGAATGCAATGTATGTTGCCTGAGGAGTTTTCTGAGTTGAACCCTAAAAAACACCATCTCACCTTAACCTCAGGCATTACCCATTTTACACAAAAACTTTAAAAGGAACAAGTTTACTCTTGTGTCCTTAGCTAATTGCTTGATGTATCCATCAATGGGTTTTACTATCCATTGATCTTGGGTAAGTATTTTTATAACCTCAAAAAACAAAATCATGAACAAAAAA
>CALLVY010000544.1 GCA_938015925.1 uncultured Saprospiraceae bacterium | reverse complement strand
TATTTGGGTTGTAAAAAAGTTTCGAATTTCGCTAAGTCAAAACAACAGACACAATGCTCCGCAGAGAGCCCACCTTTACGAGCCGCTAAAACGCCAAAATGGATATCGTGGATACCTCCGGTGCTGTGCGCATCGGGATTGACCGATAATAAAACGCCTTGCTCTAAAGCATATTCTATCCAGGTATGATCGAGGTCGAGACGCAATGGATTGGCATTGATTTCAATGGCGACTTTGTATTTAGCGCAAGCATCAATAATCGCTTTATGATCGAGTGGATATCCTTCCCTGGCCAATAAGAGGCGGCCAGTTGGATGGCCCAGCATCGTAGTATACGGATTGGCGATGGCAGCGAGTAAGCGAGCGGTGGCTTTTTCCTTGTCCATTCTGAGATTGGAATGGACGGAGGCAATGATAAAATCAAATTGCTCCAAAATATCCAGCGGATAATCTAGCGAACCATCATTGAGAATATCGGATTCGATGCCTTTGAAAATTTTAAAAGGCGCGAGTTCTTCATTGAGTTGATCTATTTCTTCCCATTGTTTTTTAAGGCGATCTTCTTTGAGGCCATTGGCATAAAAGGCGGCTTGGGAGTGATCCGTTATGCCCAGGTATTCGTATCCTTGGGCTTTGGTATACGCTGCCATTTCTCGCAAGGTATTGATCCCATCCGAATAAGTGCTGTGCGCATGTAAAACTCCTTTGACTTCTGATTCTTCGATCAGTTGCGGCAAGCGATTTTCTAAAGCCAGGTTGATCGCCGATTTTCCTTCGCGCATTTCTGGAGCAATAAAAGGGATTCCTGCTTTTTCAAACACCGCACTTTCTTCCGCTAAACCTTTAAAATCTTTGCTCTTGGCTTTTCCTAGAAAGTGCTCCATAAAAGATTCGTTGGCAGAGTATCGAAATAATTTCGATCCGAATTCTTCCGGCTTACAAGTATAGATAGCGACTGGAATATTATCGGCTGTTCGGGCATAATAATATTCTGGTTCTTTCTTCTGTAAGATTAAATCCACTTCGTCAAAAACTTTTTCTACCTCCCCTCCTACCAAGAATTCTATTCCTTTTAAGACCGGACATCGTCGCCGAAATTCACCACATACACTAATCAGTGTTCCCTCCGGAAGTGCCTGTTGTAAATAATGGAAGACATCTTCAGCCGGTTCTTCCAAGGTCGCATATAAAAACTGATCTCTACTTTTGAGAAAGTATTCTAATTTTTGTCGAAGATCTTCTTGTGTTTTTGCGCCAAAACCTTTTAGTTCGACCAAACGGTTTTCATTGCAGGCATACAAGAGTTCCCCAATCGTTTCCACTTCCAAACCTTTCCAGAGCGACAAAATCTTCTTTGGACCAAAGCCTTTGATGTTCAACATTTCCTGAACCCCAATCGGTGTTTTGGTCTTGTATTTCTCCAACGCTTCGAGGCTTCCCGTTTTTTGTAATTCCCTGATTTTTCCAGCAATGGCCTTCCCTACTCCTTTGATATCCGATATTTCGGCATCGCTCATTTCGAAGAGTGGCGTACCGACTTTCCGTAGGTTCAAATAGGCATTGGCGTATCCTCGGATTCGAAATGGATTCTCTCCGTGCAATTCCATGAGGCGCGCAAGTGCGTTGAAATGATTGGCAATCTGCTTATTGGTCATATCTAAAAAATGAGTCGTTTGGAATAATGAAAGCGAAGGTAAAATTAAATGGGGAATCTTTGGGGGAATATTGGATATTGATTTAAGGAATATTGTATAGACCTATACAATGGGGATGTGGTACGGGCTTTCCGGTATGCGGTTTGTTTTTTTAAATACCGCTCCCTCCCGCACCGAAAATCGGTTCAAGTTTTTCATTCGATGGACCAAAGAATTATTGTTTTTATTGGCCTTTACTCAAAATCCTTTAATTCCTTAAATAAACCACGGTAAAGACTCAAGCTGTCTCCTGCAAACCAGGTATCTGATTTTTGAGAAGATCGGGCAACGAAAGCGGGATCCCGTCCAGGTACTTGATAGCAATCGATATTGATGGGAGCTAAAAGGTTATTGCCTGTTATCTTTAAGCTTGCTTTTTGGGCATTGTTCGCTTGTGCTTCTACGAAATCATCGGCAAATTTGGAGGCTTTGAAATTAGAAAGGTTTTTTAGGTAATTGGCCACTTTAGTGGAATCGAGCGCCTCGCCTACGGAGCTGATCCAATTATTTGCTGTTTTACTCAAGGTTCGGGTTTCGCCATTTTGGGTAAAAGAAAGATTGGTAATATCCGCTGGATTGAATTTTAGTAGGGACTTATTTCGATAGCTTGAAAAACCTTGTGACATACTCATACTAACAAAACCATCTACCGCATAGACCTCTTCTTGATCTCCTTTGCGGATAAAGGAAACGGCTGTTTGATTTTGATTATTGAACCGAAAAGCACCTAAGCAAAAATCGGCAGTGAGTTTATTTCCTTCGTATACTTTTACCTGTGCTTTGGCCTCTTCCTCTCCTAGTTCAAAACTAGACCATTTCTCTTTTTTCTTGGCGGCCACTCTAGTCGCTTTAATGCCTGTCAGTTGAGTCATAAAGGATTGAAGGGCACTGTTTTCAGCTTTGGTGCTAATGCTTCCCTTTTTGGCCAGCCAAAGGCCATTAGATCGCTCGAGGGTAAAGGATTCATAATTATCGCTTTTGCTACTGATTTCAATTTTACTGATGGCGGAAGTATCAATGGTAAATATTTCTGGATTAAAACTTCGATTGCGATCTCTTCCAGAAAAGAATTGACTAAAAATATAAAGCCCTGCCAAAAGAGCAAATACGATCCAAAGATTTCTATTTTTCATTTTTATTAAACACTTTTTTAAAGGATTCAAAACCAAGTAGCAAAATTTATCCTACTACACATAAGATTCTTCTTGCCTTCGCAAGCGACGATTTCGTCTGACTTGAAAACGAAAGATTCCGTAAACAATCACCAATCCAATCGGCATCAAAAAATTCATCCACTTTAGAAAGGAACGCCGACTATCTTCCATCTCGTTAATCGGTCGACTGGCCACTCCTTTGGTTCTCAATTCGATCAAACCAGTATCGTCTGAAAGCCAATCTATGCTATTGACCAACAGGCTGGCATTATCGTTTTGCCCACGGCCTTGTGCAGCACTTGGAAAATCGCCATCTCCGATAACGACCATACGGCTGGGCAAGCTGCCATTCTTTTGCATTTGCAAAACACCACCCATTACGACATTAGACATTGGAAAGTCTGCTAAAGTCCAATTTTTTTGTACCTCCAAATTAGTGGGGGCTTGCAATATTCCAGCATGCTTGGAAGAAAAAACCAAAGGTGTAAATAATGCGGCACTATCTCCAATATAGCGAACCGGCGAAGCAAAAGGCATGATGATTTGTTCCAAACCTTTGGTGAGTGGGTGATCTGCAAATGTTTTAGGCATTGGGAAATAAGGGAAATTAACCTGAGCATTAACGGTAAAAGGTCCCATCGCTTGTGGTACCGTAACCTGACCACAAGATTCATCAATCAAATAACTATATTCTACTTCAATTCCTCTTGCCCTCAACCAAGTTTCCAGTCCAGTACTAATGATAATTCCTTGTACGCCTCCGCCTTCATTGCCAACCGTATTTATCCCGACAAACAGATTTCCTCCACGATTAAGAAAAGCATCCAACTTCATCAAATCGACAGGAGGAATAGAATCTTTTGGTGCAACAATAGCGACAGTTTTAAAACGATCTGCAATGCTTTGTTCGGCATTTAGATTGATGCTTTCTACATTGTACAAAATCCCTAAGGATTGGTAAACCGTAGCCAGTTCATTGGGTCCAGAACATCCATAGCCCTGGATAATTCCAACCGATGGTTTGTCGATGACGGACATTTTTTTGATACTGGTAGAAAGATCGTATTCCATTGCTGCTCCTGGTTGGATTAAAGGAATGACTTCCGTCTGCTCCCCAGACTTTAATACTGCTCCGAGGTAGGCTCGTTGTTGTTTGGTTTGGTCTTTTTCGCGGACGCTGATGAGGGCAGGTCGGATGCCGTTTTGCTGAGCCTGTTGTTCCAAAGCTTCCTCTGCATTGGGATTGATGAATTCGAAATCAAGCATTCCATCAGAGAGGGTGCTGTATTCCAATAAGATGTCCTGAAAATCTCTTCTGGTTTTTTCAAAACTAGCTCCTAGCCCTTCTGTAAAA
>CALLVY010000543.1 GCA_938015925.1 uncultured Saprospiraceae bacterium | reverse complement strand
CTCCCTGGAATTCGCTCGGCCTTAAATAGTGGAGCAAAGGCTTTTGTAGAAATTGATTTAAAACCCCACAATACCGTCCCACAATTGCTCCAAAAAATCGGCAATAAAAGCCCCAAGAATTTTGCCAAAGCGCTAAATCTCTCTGCCACTGAATTGGCTCTGCTCAAAGCCTTTACCGATAAAAAAACTTTTTTAAATCCTCCTACTTTCTGCGAAGCGATCAAAGGATTGATCCTTCCGATCCATGGATTGCGGCCTTTGGAAGAAGCGATTTCTAGCGTTGGTGGGATTGCTTTGGAAGCGATTGCTACTGATTTTTCGCTAAAGCAATTTCCGAGTATTTATGTTATCGGAGAGATGCTGGATTGGGATGCGCCGACGGGTGGGTATTTGTTGCAAGCTTGTTTTGCGATGGGGAGGAAGATGGAGGAGATTGGCGAGTAAACTTATTCTCAGGGGCAAATAAAAAACCTGGGGCGCAGCTTCAAGCTGCACCCCAGGTCTTTTTCCTCACCATTGCTGAAAATCACTTCAACCGATACCGCAGCCCCAAATAAAACTCCCGCCCCTTCGTCGGGCCCCAATTAAAAGAAGGATCAAAATAAGCTCCAAAAGGATCATCATAAGCTAGGATAGGAAAGGTCTGACGGAAATCCAGGATATTTTCAATACCCGTATAAATCTCAAACTGCGTCCAGCGGCGAGTCAATTGGAAATGAACTTCTCCATAAGAATCAGAGTTGTGAGGGCGTTGGTATTCCGCAGGATATTCGTGGGTGTGTGGAAGCTGTCTTTCTCCATACCAATGATAGGTTCCATCAAATTGCCAGCTGTCATCTTTGGTGGCATAAGAAGCATTGAAAATGAACTTGTGTTTGGGTACAAAGGGCAAGGCTACTTTTACCCCTTCATCCATCCGGTATACATTCAAATAATTGTAAGCTGCTTTGAAATCAATGCGATCAAACAATTCCAATTTGGTTTCAAACTGAAAACTTTGAGAAACACTTTTGCCCACAGAATTGGTTACATAAGCGGCATTGGGAGAACTGAAATCCGGGAAAATCTGATTTTGAAATAGGATGTAATATGCATCTGCAGATAAAGTCAGATTGGCATTGGTCATTCTGAATTGCTTGATTCCATTTAAACCAACGTTTAAGGCTTCTTCTGGTTCGAACTCGTCATAATCGAAATAGGCCAGGCGATTACTCGCAATCAGATTGGTTTGCTCCGCCAATAATTGTACTCTGCGAAATCCTTTTCCAATAGAAAAACGCAAGTCTATCTCAGAAGGCAATTCTGCTCGAACCAAAAATCGCGGTGTAATTTTCCAACCAAATCCTTCATGTCGATCTGCTCGTATTCCTGAAATGATGGTAAAGGGAGATAGGTTCAAAGTGTTTTCTGCAAAGAAACCTGGGATGTCAAAATCAGAATTATAAGTACCCGCATAGTTTAAAAACGCAAACTCTTTGACTGCACTAACCCGTTCTTCCATCCGATTGATCCGAAGGCTGCTACCTGCTTTTAGATTGTGTTCTTTTTCGCCGTAAAACCAGTTGGCATACAAATTACTGGTAAAGTTGACCTGCTCCGCATCGTATTTTTTTACGCCAAAATAACTCTCCTGATCATGGATAAAAGAAGAGTTCAACCAAGTGAGCGAGAGGTTTTCATTTAATTCATAATTGAGCTTGGCATAAACATCGAACTGTGTGATGTCCACGTTTTGACCATAGATCTGATCACTGCCTAAGTCGGTTTTTCTGGAATAATCCATGGTGCCACCTTCTCGGTTTTCATCCCAAAAGCGCAAACCCAATTGGGCTTTAAATTTTTGATTCTCTGGATTGTCATAGGCCCACTTGTTGTAAAAAGAAACTCTTTGCGTCTTAGCGATATCTCGGAAGCCAGCGCCATCTTGATCGATTTTTCCCGCAGGTAAAGTCAAGTGAGCGGCAGTGAAATTGCTCCAGTTTTTTCCTTTAAAAAGGTGATTGATATTGTACTGCGTTTCTCCAAAGGAATTGGCAAAGGCATTGAGGTATAAACGCGGGGCATTTTCTGGCTTCGGAGGGATAATGTTGATTTGGCCACTGATGCTTTCAAATCCTTGTAAGACGGAATTGGTTCCTTTCGAAATAAAAATGTTTTCAATCATGGTCCCTGGATAAGAGCCAGATCCATAAGTCAGTCCCAAGCCTTGAATCAAGGGCATTCCATCAAAAAGCAATTGATTATAAACACCAGATACACCGAGGATTCTCAATTCCTTGGCATTGGTCACGACATTGGTCGTAACGGAATTGACACTCGCATTGGTACTAAAACATCCGGCCAGACTACAACAGGCCGCTCTTTCAATCTCTCGGGTACCAATAATTTCTAATTTCTCCGGCGTATTTCCAAAACGCGTCGCTTTGCTTTGAGAAGTGACTTCTACTGTCTCCAATGAATAATCTTCAATCATCTGGATTTCCCAGTGTTTGATGGTTCCAACGGGCAGAATTTCGGTATTGAAGCCAATATAGGAGATGACCAAGGTGCGATCCGTTATGCCTTCATCAGAAAGACTGAAAAATCCTTCCGCATTGGTGACGGTTCCCTTACTAGTGTTTTGCCAAATGACATTAGCTCCAATGAGCGGTACACCTTCGATAGTACTTAGCTTTCCTGTGATTTCCATTCCAAAAAGAGGAGCCGAAAAAGAAACCAAAAGAGC
>CALLVY010000542.1 GCA_938015925.1 uncultured Saprospiraceae bacterium | reverse complement strand
TTATTTAGACAAGTTACTAGTTAAAACACAATAGCATTTGGTTGCCATTTGCTCTTCTATCGGTTTCAAAACTTACTAAATGATCGTACTGAAAATATTTATCCTCAATACGAATAAAATGCTCCATGAATTCAAAATCTTGAGTACCGTCATAAAAAGAAACAGAGGAACAATCGTCTATACTAAGTCCCCAAATTTCAACGACTTCTCTATCAGCAATAACCAGCTCTAATTCCATTCGAATAGTGTTTGTAGAAGAATCATCAATCACAATACCATCATCTTGTTTAGAACAAGCAATTAAAGTAAGTAGACTAAGACTAATAAGGGCGAGTAACATTGAGTTTTTCATATGGGATATATTTTAATGATGCAAGATATTTTAAAGACCTTTTGATAAGGGATCGAGGTAGTTCGCTTTCGTAATTTTTTATAAGGAATACTTATCTTCTGGAATATACATTTCCAAACTAGCCAGCTGTATTTGATCTCGATTGGTTCCAAAAATAATAGGCATCGGTAGCTATTTTTTATTGTCTTCAATAAAAGTAAATATTTGAAATTGGTTATTCAAATTTTAATTGTTATTGTATTGTTAAACTGAAGTTGTTTAAAAACTACTTACTTGCTTGGACAAATTAAATTGCATATTAACTAATTTTAGGGCTTGTCCCCTACTACAAACACAAAGAAGGAAAGGCCATTATCGGCCTTCCCCATCCAATATTTTATATTGGTATGCTACAAATTATTTCGTCTTCAAGTCGCTAGCAAGGTACTGTTTCCATAGAATTCAACATCGTAAGATCCATCGCCGTCAAAGCAATGCTCGATATTCATACCACCTGAAGCATCAGCATCGGTGTAAGTAGGAACGCCGTCTATTTCAACGACCAAAGTACCTTCATAAGCCCTATCAGTCACTCTTGCAACAATAATAATACAACAAGGATCGTCTTCAGATTGCTTCGCATTGTAAACATAATTATTTGCACTCGCAACAACAGGCGCCAAAAAAGCAAAGGCAAAAAAGGAATAAATTTTTTATAGTTCTTTTTAAGTTTTAAAAAAATTGTTGAACAGAAGTCAATACATAGACCGTGCTCTTTTCAATATGGAAATTATAAAGGCATATACTCCAAAATGGAAGTACTGTCTAAATTTTAGAAATTGTGTTCATGAACGCTTTAGCTTTCATAGGTATAATGATCGGCAAAAAAAAAGTGTGACTTCTTTTGATAAATATGTTTTGAAAAGTTTTTTTTACGGGAAAAAAATAGCTGGTAGCGCTTAGCATTCTTCTCCTAATTTGGAGGGTACATTCCAATCAATCATAATCTTTATAATCCACATAAGCAGGCAGGTGTCAGAAAAAATTAAACATCAGCAATAATATCAATTCCACTTCTTTTCATCAATTCACTTGCATTAAAATCATGACAGATTTTTGGTTCCAATTCATAGCTAAAAATCATTGACTTGTCTTTAATCTCACTATTGAAACTATAATTTTTTACCAACTTTTTATTCCCCGACAGCTTTGCCAATTCAATATCATGGGTGGCAATGATTCCCGAAGCTTTGAGTTTACTTATTTGATTGATCAATGAAAAACCTCCTTTGTGTCTATCCTCTGAGTTGGTCCCTTTAAAGATTTCATCCAACAAAAAATAAATATTAGGGCTACTTTCAATTAGCTTTAGCATTTTTTCAATTCTATTTAATTCTGCATAGAAAGAAGAAATTCCTGCCTTCAAATTATCCTGGGTTCTCATACTTGTAAATAATTTCAGGATGGAAACCTCCGCAGATGTAGCACAACAAGGAGCACCAGCTAATGCCAAAACGAGGTTGACTCCAACGGTTCTTAAAAAGGTACTTTTCCCTCCCATATTAGAACCGGTAACCATTACGATATCGCCATGTCCCGCTGAGCCAAAATCATTACAGATTCGTTTACTGGAATTTATCAGGGGATGTCCCAAGGATTCAAAATGGAAGTAGTTGTTTTTTTCTACTATTTGAGGAAAGGCAAAAGAAGGATTTGAATAGCAAAAACCTGCAAAACTATTGATGACTTCAAACTGACTGACCAAGTCCGCCCATGATTTCAAAAATGTTTTATTCTTGGCTTTCCATTTCTCTGTTCCAATAATCAAGTGAATATCTACGAGTAGAAAACTGTTTAATAAAGTATAAAAAGGATTCCCTTTTATGGGCATCTTAATTTTATTGATCCCTCTTTGTTGAGAGAAATCTAGTAGTTGGCAAATCTTTTCAATTTCTTTGGATGCGGAATATTCGTTTTTGGATAGCACAGATTTTAATTGCATCAATTTTTCCGACTCAAAACTTTCTCCTTCCACTTTATTGATCAGCGCCTGATAACTTCTCAAAGTATTAATGTTCTTTTGGGAAGTTAGAACAATCGTATCGGCGATGGCTTCTACTTTTCTTAGAACCAGGTAATTGACAAACAAAACCGCTACTAGACCAAGGGTATAAACATACCAGTTGTCGGCATCTAAATTAATCAACGCAAAATAGGACGCAAGCAAGGACAACAATGCAAGAACAATGGCAAAAGCGGTATACGCCAATCGATTTTCTAATAATTCGGCAGGCGCATCCACCCAGCCCAGCAATTTAGAAAAATCACTTTTTTTGTTTTCAAAATGCATGCCTGAGGCCTGAAAGTCTTGTCGCCATTCGAATCTTTCCGTTAATTCTTTTATGGCTTTTTGGCGATCTATAATTTCTTGTTTTGGGGCAGGTTCTGACAGCCATTTGGACAAGAGTATCCTACCCGACTCCGTAGTGGTCCGATTGATTAATTGAAAAATGGAATGCTGTCCGAAAATATCTAAATCAGAAGTGTAGGGGTGATTTTGATCTAAAAATTTTTGTCCGGTATCAAATTCTTCCAGGTTGGATGCTTCTCTCCGCATTTCAAACTCATTGATGCGCTGCAAAAAGGAGCTGTGTTTTCGCAGGTAAGCTATTTTATTATAACGGGTCAAAACGATGGCAAAAAGCACTATTGAGATAAGCAACACTATAAAAAAGGGGGTAAATAATTTGACACTGATCAAGTAGAAAATAATGGCACTTGAAAGGATAAAAATAAACAGCCTTAGAAATGACATTCTCTTCAACTCCTTCTTTAGCCTTAAGGTCTCGGTATGGTATTCTTTTATATTGTCTTGATAGATTTTCATTAATGGTATTTCAATGGTCTAAAAAAATAGCGAATCGTCCAGGTCTTGACCGCTGGTCGAATCGTTTTGTGGGATTTCAATGGTCTGGAAATTTAAATTTAGTCTTAATTGCTAAAAATTTCCATCAAAATTATTGCCCTATTCTTCTTGCAACTTCTTAACCATTAAGGCCGCATGGTTGTTTTTAGGGTTTAACTTAAAAGCCTTTGTATAATTTTTAATGGCCAATTCCTTTTCTCCCAAAGTCATACATGCTTCGGCATAGCTATCATACACGTTGGAACTTTCAGGATAGAGCAGCATGTTCACCTTAAAAACATCCTGTGCAATTTTCGTTTTATCCTTACTTAAATAAGCATAGCCTAAACGATTTAATTGGTCTTCATTAACCGTAGGATTTTTGGAATCTTCGTTCTTTAAAGTTTGGTAAGCTTTAAGAGCTTGATCAAAACGACCCTCCATGAGGATTTCTATAGGCATTTTTCTTTCCCTATCTATCCTGGGAAAAGAGGAAACAATGGTTCCATCATTAGGGTCACGAGATAGCATATTCATGGTCTTGCTTTCTGGATCTGCTTTGAATTGGATGAATCCTTCCATCTCTTTTCTGACATAGGTACTATCAGAAATTTTGATTAGCTCGATCGGTTCTTCTCCAATTTCTTTGCCATGAAGTTTGTTATTATTTTGATACACTTCTATTATCCTATTGCCATTTATTTGATACCGACCACTAATTCCAGCAAGAAGAGCAGGCTCTATTTTCATTCTCTTATAGCTTGGGACATACTCATCCCATTGATAGGTCAAAGCAACAGAACGAATAAGTTCTGAGATAAAGGCTGGATGATTGGTATTGGTTAATACCACCACACCATATCCTTTGTCTTTGTGAGCAATCAGCTCACTAGAAAATCCTCTATTCCAGCCTCCATGTTCAAAATATATTTCGTTTTTCTTTTTAGCAATAAAAACGCCTAGTCCAATAAAATCTTCCACAAAAGGAGTTAGCATTTTTCTAGTCATATCTTTGGACAAGCCTTTTTCACTTTGACCTTTCAGGGTCTCTTGGATATTGACAGCAAATTTTGCGAGATCCTCAGCAGTGGTCCATAATCCAGCTGGAGCCATTTCAGGATAAACATGTCGTTTACCATTTACCATGGAGCCATCTGGCAAATACGCAGTGGCAGCCAAGTTTAATTCTTGCTCGGTAAGTGGCTGATTATAGCTACTATTGTTCATTCCTAAAGGTTGGAGGACTAATTCCTTCATAATTTCCGGGAAGGGTTTTCCCTCCACATCGATCATCATTTGCTGGACGATATTATAGCCTCCACCAGAATACCTAAAACTTTCTTCTGGAGTTTTATCTACGCGGCTTGGGGCAGAATTGGCAGGAGCCGTTCCATTTAATACTTCAATAATTGTTGGTATTGGTAAGTCCGGAGCGTAGCCTGGAAAACCGTGGACGGTGATCCCAGCAGAATGATTTAAAAGATTTTTAAGTGTTACCTTTTTTTCTTTGGTAAATTCATTATCCGGAAGTTTCCAAGATTTTAGAAAGGAATTAATGTCTTCGTTTAAGACGACCTTGTTTTGTTCTACAAGTTTTAGTGCGCCATAAGCAGTAACCGGTTTACTAATCGAGGCGGATTGGAAAAGGGTGTTCTTAGTCACCGGAGATTTATGCTCCTTATCTGCGAAGCCATAAGTTTTTGTCCATTCAATTTTGCCATTATTTATTACCGCAATACTTACTCCCGGAACTCCGTAATGCACCATGCGTTCTTCTATGGTCCAGGTGGAGTCTCCCTCTATGTATATTGGAGTGACGAGGCTTGTTTCTACCTTTTTAATGTTATCTATCGAAGCATCAGCAGTGGGTGCCTTTTGACAGGACTGAAGAAGAATTAGCGTTACGAGAACAAGGAGTTTGGTTTTCATAGTGGTCAATATTTTATTCTTTATTTTTTTATTAGGTTATAAGCAGGTGTTCAAATTAAATCACATAATATATTGGTAACACAATTTTGACCACCTGCTTATCTAAATTTGTCTGGGCTCTATTTAATGTTATTGCCGATAGGGTTTATGTTTTTAATTTTAGGAACGATCTCCTTATAAAACTTATCAACATCAAACAAGTGCAAGGGATTCCATTCACAAATCCTCTTTGACCATTTATAGATCCCGCCAAATCTCCAAAAATCTAAACCTCACTAAACGTAGGCAAGGATTCGGTCATACTACCCGCTCCTTTTTTATTAATTTTGAAAATAATATCTTTTGTTGTAGTAAATAACAAAACAGATGAAAAAGATTTTTTGAGATGTGATTTCACAACTACATAAGCCTCTTCTAAGCTAAGTTCCTCTTCTTGATCCTCGGTTTCTTTAGACCTGTAGCGCAATTTAAGCAAGACCTTAAAATCCCCTTCCGAATAAACGGGCCTAACAAATATATTTCTCAAATTGGGTTTACCAACGGTCTTTGCCATCGTCAACTTCGCAAACTGGCCTTCTTCTGCACTTTCTGTCACCTGCTTCCAGAAAAGGTCAAACACCTCTAGATAGGACATAAAATAATGATTGATGAAAAAATATTTCTCTTTTCAAAAGTAAGGATAATAATTTAATTCATAGAATCTTAATTATCTGCAATTCTTCGCTAGAATAAACTTAGCTTTGCGCTCTTTTAAAAAATACAATTGCCTAATTAGTAGCTATCGCATAAAATACAATCCATGAATATTTACAAAGAAATTGAAGCAGAAATTCAAGCGGCTTCTCATATCGTTATTACTGCCCACAAATCTGCAGATGGAGATTCCGTTGGTTCTTCTTTAGGTTTATTATATTTTATTGAAAAACTGGGCAAAAAAGCTGTCGTTTGTCACCCAGACAAGGCACCTGACTTTTTATTTTGGCTGGATACTTCCTCTATTCTTTTGATGGAAGAACATCCGGAAGAAGTAAGCGCAGAAATGAAAAAAGCAGATTTAATTTTCTGTTTAGATTACAATGCTACTAATCGGGTCGGGCCAGATATGCAAGTCCTCTTAGAAGAAGCGACTTGCAAAAAAATCATGATCGATCATCATTTGAATCCTGAAGACTTTCCTAGCCTGGCGGTTTCTGAAACAAGTGCTTCCTCTACTGCTCAATTAATCGTAGATCTAATCGAGCAATCTGGGCATTTAGATTTATTAGATAAAAAAATGGGTACGCCTTTATATTTGGGTATTCTAACAGATACTGGAAGCTTTAAATTCAATTCCGTAAAACCTCATACACATGAAGTTTTAGCTAAAATTTTAGCAGCTGGAGTTGAACATCATTTAATCCATGAACAGTTAAGTGATAATAATACAGAAAGTCGTTTGCGATTGCAAGGTTATGCAATGAGTGAAAAATTAGAGATTTTATACGACCACAATGTGGCAATCATCTCTTTATCTAAAGAAGAATTGGCGAAGTACCATTACAAAAAAGGAGAGACTGATAGTCTGGCTAATTTGCTCTTGTCTATCAAAGGAATGAAGGCAGCTGTTGTGTTTAAGGAGCGAGATGGAATTATGAAAATTTCTTTTCGTTCTAAAGGCACAGAAAACCCAGTGAATGTTCTAGCAAAAGAACACTTTAACGGAGGTGGACATGCCAATGCTGCGGGTGGCATGAGTGAGTTGACGGTAGAAGAAACATTAGCGCAATTAAGAACAGTGATTCCTCAGTATTTTAAGAAACAAGCCTAATCGGCTTTTAAAAATAGAAAGAACTTTAGTTGTTCCCCCACTCTGCTCCATCAGATTATTGGTCACTGAAGCCAAACGATCCGGTATGCCTTCTTGCAGCTTTGTGTTTTTTATTTATGCGCAATGACCAACATCTCAAAATCTTTAGTTGTCAATTTATCTGCTCTTGAAAACTGTCCGAGCTTTGCTCCGAATAGTTCAATTTTTTGATAATCCAATGATTTTAGCAGCCAAGTAATTTCTGAAGGAATGTAGAATCTTTGCTTGCCTTTTATTTTCTTTTTGTAAGTTCAATAGCATGTCTTCCGGTACCACATCCCACATCAACTATTTTCAAGTCTTTATTAAATGCCATTTCACTCTCTATAAAATCACACTCTCCTATTGTTCCTTTGACAAATCTTTCCTTGTCCTATTTTTTTGCTGAATTTTCAAATAACGCTTCGTACCATTTCTTCATTTCGTGAATTGTATTTTGATTTTTTTATAAGGCAAAAGAACTTCAATGCTTTTTACATCTGCTTATAGGGTCTTATTCTTTTCATGCGTTCTTAACCGAAGTCAATGCATTTGAAAAATTATTAATCTAGCTTTGTAAAAGCAAACCCAATGATAAAGGAACAAATTAATCAATAATCACTTAATATTCTTTGTATTCACCATTTCACTCTTTGCTATTTTTGGCTTTGCTCAAAATTCTCAAGTGCGGAAGAATAAAGTTGCTACTTTAAATATTTCTAAAAAAAAGACATCGCTTATTCAAGCGAAGATATCCAGATAACTGGAGCAGGTATAGCGCATTCGAAATTAATCACTTATAAGAAATAGAGTCATCATTTGTTTCCAGATCATTATAAAAAGTAAATGCAAACATTGTTGACTTTTTAAAACAAGATTCTTAGTAGCACTTCGCTGCAATCAAAATCAAACTAAGCATGGAACAGAAAAGGACTTCCTTAGCAATCGACAAAGCTAGAATTATTGGCACTTTTTTTCTAATGGCTTTTTTACTTTACGGAATTGGACGCCAATTATTTGAAGGTGAGGTATTAACTCAAAAATACATTGGTGCTTCCCTTATCCTCATCAATTCAATCGTGGTATTATTGATAGGCATTTTTTTGAGAAAGACCATAATCAAGTTCAACGTTTTGGCTGGAAACACTTATCTTTTTTCGAGAATAATAGAAGCAATAGGACTAGTCAGTATTGTATGGAACCTACTCCCTGAGCTAAGTATTTCCATGGATGATGGATATTTCATTGCGATGCTTTCTTTAGGAATTGGCAGTATTCCAATGTGCTATATTTTCTATAAACACCAGCTCTTACCACAATGGCTAGCGATATGGGGAATAATCGGATACACCCTTCTTGCCTTTGGATTTCTAATGGAATTATTTGGTAAAGAATGGAGTATGTATTTACTGATATTGGGAGGGCTATGGGAAATCGTTTTTGCTATCTACTTAATTAGAAAGGGAGGAAGAAAGAAATAAAACAACTGGAACAAGTCCCTATTTTTTTAACCGAAGGTCTGCAGTAATTCTTTTTCTAATTCTACTTAATGATTCGGGTTTAATCCCGATGTAACTGGCTATTTGATACTGAGGAACCCTGCTTAATAAGTCTGGTCGATTTTCCTGCAAGTCCATATATCTTTCTTCTGGTGACTGGTTGATATACTTTGCTAATTCATTTTGTTGTCTGACTATTTCCTTTTGGAGGATCTGCTGAGATATTTTCTGAAATCTAGGAAATTCTTCAAGAAAATCATTTCCTTGTTCGTCATTTGCTATAACTAAATGAGAGTCTTCAATACATTCTAAATAGTACTTTGATTTCCCATTGTTTTCCACACCTGTAAAAGGTAAAACCCATTCTTCTTCTGTAAAAAAATGGGATGTTTTTTCTTCTCCATTTTTCAGGTAGTATTGTCTAATGCCTCCTTTTATTAGGAAGTAATTGTCTTTAGGAATCTGTCCTTCTTTAAGTAAAGTTACGCCCTTTTTGATTACACAAATTTCAGTAACATTGCGGATGACATTTTTTTCATCTTCGGAAAGTATTTGAAATCTCGAAAAATACGCTATTAGGTTTTCTATCATTTATTGTTCTTTTAATCCCCTAGCTAATCTAGTTTGATTACCAAAATTTTATATTCCTTTCCTAAAACTTAAGACTCCTTTCAAGC
Source organism: uncultured Saprospiraceae bacterium (assembly GCA_938015925.1). Lineage (GTDB taxonomy): Bacteria > Bacteroidota > Bacteroidia > Chitinophagales > Saprospiraceae > CALLVY01. The sequence goes on along the minus strand of CALLVY010000542.1, from coordinate 7,446 downwards.
TTATTTAATAAGTTCCTTAATTTTCTTTTGAACCATCTCCTCTTTTTCTACTTTTGCTGCTTCCTTTAATATACCGATACTAGCTTCTACGCCTATTATTTCCAATGCGTTTAAAGCTTTATAGCGGATCGTTGGAGATGGATGAACCAGCAGCTTTTCCAATTGCGGCCTACTTGTTTCTCCCCGTGCCCCCAAGGCCATTACCGCTGCGCTGACGATTTGCACCTTCTCATTTTGAAGCATGGAGAGCAAGGCTTGATTGGCTTCCTCTGACTGATGCTGCCCCAGAGCCTGAGCGCATTTCCAACCAAGGTCATTGTCCTTCTCGGCCAGGGAAAGTAGTTGAGCAACATCTTGGACATCGCCGATTTCACCCAGGATATAAGCGGCATCCTTAGCCATAAGCGCATGAGGAGATTCGTTGAGAATATCGATCATTTTAGGGCGAGCAACCTCCTTATGTTTTAGCAACCAAGATACTGCAGTACTTCGGTCTTGTCGATGCTCACTTGCTAACAAGCGAAGATGGTTTTCTAATTCCTTTTCATTCATAATAGTTGCGCTGTTTGAATTGGATGTTTTTTCATGCATAGGATTGGTAGATATCGCTTGACTTTCTTGTACCTTTTCTCCTTTACTCTCCTGTGTCGGAGTACAACTGGAAAAAACAAGCAGAAGAAAAAATAGAAATTTATTTTTCATATTCCATGATTTATCTTGGGTCGAAACCGTAAACTTGATTGATACGATCTCCTAAAAAATCACGCGCCTCGTCTGTAATATTATCTTCTAATTGAGCACGACGCCAAAGCCCTCGGACCAAGGCGTCTGCAACTACAGGCGCAAATCTCGCTTTAATATTTTCCAATTGCCTTTTTACATCATTCGTAGTCGCATGTCCTCCGACTGGAGCATCAAAAGGATAATCGGTAGGATTATCGGTACGACTTCTCGCAAACTCCTGTTCTCGAAGCTCCGAAAACAATTCAGTTTCCATATAAGAATAAGTACTGAAAATAGAATTGCCGCCCGACTCTGCTATCGTTCGTTCTGCTGCAGGTATGTCATTCAATACATCGGTCATTATTTCGCTGCCATAGGTTGTGCCATATTCATTATGCCCTCCCATTTCGTGAATAATATTTGGATACACACTTGCCAGATCCGCTTCAGCGGCTTCTACAAATCTTCTTCCTGCCCAAAGATTCCAAGTTCCTATTCTCGTAAAAGCGAAAGCCCCATTTACTTCCATTCCTGCAGGATCCCATACGAAATTCCCTCCACCATTAGCGGTAGCCTCAACAATTACCGCCTGGATACTTGGAGGAGAAATGGTGCGCAGGTCACTGACGACTGCATCGAATCTGGCTTCCCAGGCGGTCTGTTCGGCTGGAGTAAGACTTGGCCACCAGGTAGCTGTTCCACCTCCATAACCACCTCTTTGGGTTTGGTCGTGAATATACTGGCCAATACTAACTCCTGCCCTGGTCGCTTCGCCTTCCATAAATAAGCGCTGAGCCTCGGAAAGCTCTTCCATAGTCATACCACTACTACGCATCATTTCGATTCGCTGCAAGAATTCGGCATGGGCTTCTCTTTCTGCTTCTGATAGGCCACTGATAAAGGTCTCATAATTCGCATCTCCAACGGACTGACTGATGGCTACTAATTGGTCGTCATCACCACGGACATCTTGCAAGGCCCCAAGTACATCGGTATCTGCTATTGCTATCTCCGGTAGGTTTAATACGGTATTCGGATAAATCAATTGCCCTCCTTTATGGATCTGCCCGATATTCGCATCACGGATTCTTCGCCAATATCGGCCATGCCCATAGGTTCTTTCAGCGATATCCCAAAGGGTATCACCAGCTACGACGGTATAGGTTCCACCACCATGAGGTACCATGGCAGTAGGTTCGTCTTCTGTTCGTTGAATCGTGGGTTGCTTCGGTTGGTCAATAGCTACCTTGCTATTTATGCTTAGCGGACTAAAGACTGGCCCTTCCTTTTGCAAGGAAGAAGAAAAAAAACTTCCTTTTCCAGTTTTATTAAAAAAGGGTTTTGAAGAATGCTGGCCTGAATCTGTGCTTTTGGGAGCTCTAGTTGTTTTCATTATTGAATTTTTACTTTTAATTCTGACTAAGAATTACGAAATCCTTGATTAACAATAGTCATTTTCTCAACAGTAAATATACAAAAATTTATAATGTAATGTTTTATCCAAAATCTACTTTTCACTTTTCAGCTTAGCAAAAGCGCACAACGTAAGCGGAATGTTCAATAGTGACGAGGCGAGAACTTAATAGAATTCTGATCTCTTGCCAATCTTGACCGACACCTGGTCCCAGACCTATTTTTCCCTTCCTCAACTGCTTGTTATTATTCTCCCCGGGAACCTCAAAAGGGCTTACCTTTTCAATTTACCAATTTTCGATCACTTAGCTTCGCTTTCAATTGATCCATTGAAACTTGGATCTGTTACTAATTTTTTGAAGAAAATTAATTCCGAATTGGTAAGATATCTATTCGAAACAACTATCTCCATGTAAAATATACCATTTCAGTTTGTCACTTTTATATTTTGGAGGGATATTTTTTTTCAAATCTATATTGGGATTATAGTCCATGATAACTTTTCGCATAAGCGGACGCCTTAATGCCATTCACCTCTTCTCCCGAAACATTTTCATTCCTTTTCCAATTCCTTGATCTTACCTTTTATTTTGTCATCAGGATAAAAAGACCATGACTTCTTATAATTCAAAATCGCATTTTTGTGGTCTCCTTTTTTCTCATAAACCTCACCGATCAAATTATACACCAAAGGTGATTCAGGATAATACTTGTTATTATACAACAGCAATTGTAATGCCTCATTTAAATTATAGTTATCCGGTAAATAAACATTTATCGTTCTCTCCTCTTCTAAAATGTCTGAATGAATGGTAATCTTATCAACAGAAATTAAGGCGGTGTTGGTCTGTGCTTTAACAAAATTACAAAGCGTTAATATCGCCGCTAGTAAAATACTTGTTCTCATTTCGTTCGTTTTGGTTTGGTTTGGTATCCATGTATATGGCGTATTCTGCAAAATTGGCAGATGTGATCATATACACCTCGATCATGAGAATGTTCACTAGCGATGTTTATTATGTAAATGTTTAGTAAATCGTTCTTTAGGAGCGTCAACTAGTTTTCTCTGAATAGCTGCCCATGCCCCCTACAACAGAGTTAATGTGGTTCACTATGGATATGATGGAACCGGATATGAAAATGAAATAGTTTTGACTCAACCAAATGGTAGTAACGGAACTTATACTTATGTTTGGCCAGATGGATTACCAAGTGGACAGCATGCTTTCTATGTAAAAGGTTACAGTCATGATTTACATGTGGGTTCTGCATTTTCCGGCTGGAAATATATTACTCTCTAAAAATGCCTGATTTCAATTGACTCCTTCTAACATAGGGGCTTTTTCAGCATTCCCTGAAAAAGCCCCTATTCACTTCCGCTTTTATTTTTACAATATTTTTTTGTGGTCTTTTCTATTTCAATAATCAAATGCTTGGTCAATTTTATCAATTGATTTTTTGAATGCGGTCAACTTATTTCAGGACAAGACAGTTGCCAACGGTTTGTATATCGAGCGGGCCAACCGAATGGGAAGACTGAACCGATATAGATGCTTAGTTGCTGTTCTTAGTACAACTTAATAATTCATCTTTTTTCAACTCTAAAACATTCAATTTTTTTACAATGATTTTCTTATCCTTCGTCAATATTTTTTTATTCTCTGTCATGCTAGAGGTATAGTTTTCCAAAAATTCTATAGAATTGTATAGGGAATTATTATTTTGCCAATCTATTAGCACCACCTCTCGAAACATCTTCCCGAAGTTTTCAGAATACTTACGTTTTTCAATCGTTATTAATTTTAAATGGTTGTGTAAATCACTCATTTCATTTTCAAATTCATGAAGCTTAAACTTAATTTTTGAAATCATGTCTTGCAATTCTACAATATCAAAATCTTCCTCTTCTAAAATTTTCTCGATTGAAAAACCTTTTAATTCATCTTTATTTACACCTACTCTAAGATAATTTTCTGCTTTTCTAAGCAAGAATATACTTTCTTCACATGCTTTTATCGCTTCTTCTATTTCTTTTAATAATTTCGATTTATCTTCGATTTCTTTATACAATAATTTAAATTCTTTTAAATCGGTATCTTCAACTTCTGATTCCAATTTATTCAATTCGCCTTCTAATCTTTTCTGCAAGGGTACTTCTTTATCAATTTTATCTTCAATTATTGATTTCTCAAAATTCAAAATTTTTATTGATCTAACTATCTCATTGAATTCTAAAGTAATTCGCAAATATTCTTGCTTTTGAAATTCTAAAATCTTTGTATGCCTTCCAGTTAATTTATTAAATATGCTGATCAAGTTTAATGAATTTAATCTTTCAACCTTATCCAAACTAATCCCTAATAAGTTTTCATATTTTTCCTTCTCCTTATACAATTCTTTTAAACTAAGCAGTATATCCCTATAATGAGATTTTGCCATTTCAATCCCTTTTAACTGCTTAAAAAGATCAATTAAATTAGTTTTATTGTTTTGCATAAATAGTATTTTTGTAAGTCGCTCAAGGAAATGTAATATTTAATTTCGCGAATTACCCAACTTATTTTTTGTATTCCTTTATCCATTATAATAAAGAATTTTCCTCTTAAGCTAATAGATTATTATACTTTAATCCTAAAACTTTAGACTAAAGAAGCAATTCCTCCTTTCAGTGAATACAAAATAATGCACCTCCCTTTGTCTCAGCTATTTTCATTTTTTAAATCCAAAGCTTATATGATCTTGAGAAAAAGGATAATGATAAATTAGTCCATTATCTCCTATACATTCATCGGCGTTACGATTAACTAAATAAACACACGTATAGATTGAATCTCTTTCATATAACTCTGGCGTAATTTTGAGAAAGAGACGGTATTGTCCTGAAGTTTCTGGAGATGCCCAAGCGGCCAAATTAAAGGCTGTTTCTATATAATTTTGATTAGAAACATTGGGTTCATCGCTAAAATAAAATCTTACTTCTAAAGTATTATCATTAACTTTCTCTATATCAAAGGAATGATAGAAAGAATCTCCAACTAAACTATCGAATTGAACTGAATTTAAGGTAGCCGTAAAGTCAACAGATTTTAATTCGATCTCTTTTCTATGGAATAATTCATCTTTCGACAACTCAAATTCGAATAATTCACAAGTCTTATAGGTTGGTGATTCGGCATGTAAAATATATGTTCCATATTCTAAGCTATCAAATTCAAATCTACGGTGATCAAGACCAGTTTGCAATACCGTTGATTGTCCTGTTTTCTTATTTGTCAAACTTATAGTAACGGACTCTTCTTCTCCGTATGGATGAATCCCATATTCATTCTGTAATCTAACTAAACCTTCAATGGTTCCAAATTCTAATACTTCGATTTCTTCAACTGGAATTGAATCATCTTCTGGGCTATTACATGAAAAACCAATGATTAGTATTAGAAAGATTAAAAATTTCATTTTTTTCATATCCTTATTTTTTAATGTTGTTATACAACTTTTCATACCTGACTTGAAGGTCATATAAAAAGTTGATTATAGATAAGATATGAAAAAAATGACTGAAAAGTATTTATAACTTGCAGGAAGAGAAAACAAGAAGTGCTAATTTCCCAAAGGTAGCAGCAAACAGTGCATTATTTTAAGTTTAGCTTGGTGCCACAGGGGCCCAATTGCCTTTCCCTGAGTTGGTTTGGAGTGGGATTACCCAAATTATTATCTAGAGAAATCTTACTTATTCTGCACAACTTCAAAAGTGATATATCCCATACAAGGTTCTCCCAGGTTTGTAAAGCCTTGAACCAAAACTTCATAAACTCCAGGACGATCCGGTGCAAAAATAGAAAGGGTTTCACTGATCTTCTCTTGCTTAAGCGGTATGCTGGGCTGCCAGTAAAGTACTGGTCGAAAGTCGGGGAAATGGCTTTTTTTCAGATGCACTACTTGTTCAAATACTTGCGGTACGGCAAAGGCTTTGAATGTTGTAAATGCGGTTTGTTCGCCCCATTTATAGCTTGCAAAATTGTTTGTTTTAGTAATGATGGAAATAATAGCTCCAATGGTGTAATCACCGAGAATGTAAGCAGAATGATAGGTTTCAATCGCTTCGACTTTAGCAGGATCAATTTTTAATAACTCCGAAATATCGAAGATCGGAACATTGTCCAATAAAATCAGTGGGGAGTCCTCCCATTTTTGTTGTTCAACATTGAAAACACTAAGATTCTCTTTTCCTTCTTTTTTTTGGATACGGACACCGGGTATCAATTCTTCATACACCTCAGACATCGTTGGTATTTTAATAAAGTCCCCTAAAACAATGCGCTTATCCGGTGTAAGCAGATTGGTGGATGCTATAGCTAATGGCTTGCTTTGAAAGACGGCTTGGGTTTTATTTTTAGGGTAGGTTCGATCTAGCTGTTGATGGAGATTTAAAGAACTTAAGAGGCGGTGAAAGGTAGAATCAAATTGTAGCGGTACGGTTGTGACTTCAGGAGGATTGGAATCAAAATCATTTCGAATTAAAACCGTATTCTTTTCCTCCGGAGTCCCCACAAACAAATCTTTTTGATCTTGTAGGTGCTGTAAACAAATGGTAAAAATCCCCTGTTCATCAGTGGTCCCCATATAAAGCAAAGGCGTTTTTTGCAGAACGGAAACCATCGTTAAGGCACCTGCCCTATTTTCTTTCTTTTCGTTTTGCACCAAACCACTAATGGTAAGTCCTCTTGTCTCCGGCAGCCATTCCAAATCGTCGACCCCTTGGAGCAATGCCTTTTCTTGTCCTTGCAAAATGGAAGAATCATCGGACGGATTTTCCGAAGGATAAAAGGATCTGCAAAAGGGATCTTCCTCACAAGAAGCCATCAACCACTTATTGTGAAGCATTACTTGCGGAGCGGGCTGGTTGCCCAAGCCTTGCCAGCGAACAGTAGCAGAGAGTTCTGCGCTAAGTGGTTTTAAACTTTCCAGATGGAAATGGATTGCTTCTCGGGGGAGGTATTTTTCTTTATTGAGTTCTATTTTCAGGAGCTCTCCCGCACTAGGATTGAACGCTGGTGGGATCGAACTATTGACTGGTGTTTTGTCTAAGCGAGCGACCTTTGTTGGTATACTTCCTCCTTCGATAAGCGGGTTTACAATCGTCAGTTGTTGGTAATGAAAGGAGCTTGATGAAAAGTTGCGCATGTACCGCGTGTAGGCTTTTAGAAAATAATATTTACTGGGTACATCTTCGGGAATACGAATGGAACCTGCTGCTTTATGGTCCGTCAATAAATACTTTTCTTGTACAATGACTTTTTGGCTTTCATC
>CALLVY010000541.1 GCA_938015925.1 uncultured Saprospiraceae bacterium | reverse complement strand
TCGGAAGCTAAGCAATGCTTTTTCACGTGCTTCTTGATCGAGGTCAGAAGATATCGCTAAAGCGGAAAGTCGTTTTCGTTGAAGTGCAGCAGTGATTTCTCTTACCATCCTTTTGGTAGAAGAGAAGATCAATACACTAGAATATTCTTTCTCTTTGCCATCCAAGAGGTGTTCGATCAGTTGGATTTTCTGATTGGGATAAACCAGATAAGCACCTTGTTTGACTCCTGCTGCAGGTTTGGAGATGGCAATGCTGATTTGATGCATTCGCTCTTCCTTTAGTAGCTTTTTAGAAAGCGTTCTAATCTTAGGAGGCATGGTGGCCGAAAAGAGTAGGGTTTGCCTTTCTTTGGGCAGCTTTCCTACGATTTTCATAATGTCATCATTGAAACCCATATCGAGCATACGATCTGCTTCATCGAGAATCAACGTTTTGACTTCCGATAAATCCACATATCCAAGGTTAATGTGAGAAATCAATCGTCCCGGAGTGGCCACGATGATGTCAGCTCCCATCTTGAAAGCTTTCTTTTGTTGATCCCAACCTTGACCACTTCCACCGCCATAGACGGGAAGGGAGCTTACTCCAAGGAAATAGGCCAGTCCCTCAATCTGTTGATCGATTTGCAAAGCCAGCTCTCTGGTAGGAGCAATGATAAGGGTATTGACTTTTTTTCCCCGATTAGGATCTGTAGCAATCTTATCCAATGTAGGTAATAAAAAAGCAGCCGTCTTTCCTGTTCCCGTTTGGGCGCAGGCGATGAGGTCTTTACCTTTTAGAATTTCTGGAATGGATTGCTCTTGGATGGGGGTGGGCTCCACAAAACCCATCGCATCGAGGGCATCGTTGAGGAGGTCAGAAAAATTAAAATCTCTAAATGACAAACTGTGATGATTTTTTAAACAAATAGTATCTCGTACGTTCCTTTCTACGGAAAATACGGTACAATGTTATTTCGCAAAGCGAACGCACAAAAATAACCAAGATTAGGAGAAAGAAGGTGGATCAAGAGATATTATTGAAACTAAAGATGTGTATTTGAGAAAAAGGGCGCTTTTAGGTGTTCTTTTTGACGTTTAGTTTCCTTTTTACAGTCGCAACCAATCTTATTAGGTTAAAATTTTCTTAATGGAACAGCATATTAGATAGGAAGGCGTTTTGTCAATAAGCTAATCAATAGAGATTTTAGCTTTACTCTAATTGCAGGAAGATTTATAGATAAGGATCATGTGAAAAATAAGATATAAAGGTTTGGGTAGATTACTTTGTTTCTAATCGAGGCGGTGAAAAGCGACTTATGCCTTAGCATAACGAGCTTTGCCGGCAGGCATTTCGCCAACGAAGAGTAGGAAGAAAGGGCTTGTATTGAGCTTGTCGAAACAAGCAGTCAAATGTTATAAGTTATTCTTTACACGATCCTAAGTAAGGGATTGGTGGTGTTTATAAAAATATTCCTCTTAGCGTCTTAAAAGTTTTTAGTTGGTTTTGTTAGATAAAATAGGGTTCTGCACCATTGGCGCATGAACCCTATTCTACTTTTAGTACCCTACGAAAAACCGTTCTTGCTAAAGTCTATTTTGGTTGACAATAGCCAATAGTTCTTCTCGGTAATTTTTGCCTACCGGCAAATGCTTGGCTGCATTTTTTTCCGTCACCTCCACCATATTTCCCATGATGGCATTGATTCTATCCAGGTTTACGATGTAAGAGCGATGAATCCGCTTAAAGGTCGAAGTCGGTAATTTAGATTCCAAAGACTTCATGGTTTGCAGAGTGATTACCCGACCTGTTTCCTGACGAATGATGACATAATCTTTGAGTCCCTCAATATAAATAATATCAGAGTATTTGATTTTGATCAATTTTTTATCGGCCTTCACAAAGATGAAATCAGGATCATCATCTCCGCCTCCACCTCCAGGTGCTCCCGCTTTCTGCATGTCAATTTGCTCCACTGCTTTATTACTTGCTTTCATAAAACGTTCTAAGGAGATTGGCTTTAGCAGATAATCTATGGCATTGAGTTCGAATCCTTCCACTGCATAATTGTCATAAGCAGTAGTGAAAATAACCAATGGCGGTTTTGATAGTGTTTTCAAAAATTCGGTACCTGTTAGTTGAGGCATTTGAATATCGAGAAACATCAAATCGATATCGTGATTATTGAGCGCTTCATTGGCTTCCAGTGCATTATTACAGCGTTGGACCAGGTTGATTTCTGGAATCTTGTCGATGTAAGTTTCCAGTACATCAAGAGCTAGAGGTTCGTCGTCAACGATAATTACATTTATCATAATTGGATGTTTTGTTTTGTGTACCCTGAAAAATTATTTTGTCCTTTGATTCCCAAAAAGGCAGGTGTCGAGCTTGCCGAGTTAAAGGAACCACTGCTTATTTCTTTAAATCAATATGTAAATCAACTCCATACGTTTTTGGAGAATCTGAGATTTTTAATTCGTGTTGATTGGGGTAGAGGATATTCAACCTTCTTCGCACATTGACCAGACCAATACCACCGCTGCGGCGATGTGTTTGCAAAGGTAAGGTTTCTGCTTTGCTGTTTTCAATAAAAAGATGAATATGCTGCTGTTCTACGTTTAGGTTGATATGTACAAAACCCTGAGAAATAGAACTATTCAAGCCATGTTTAAAGCTATTTTCCAAAAACGGAATAAACATTAATGGCGCTACTTTTTGATCCATCACCTGACCTTTTACCTCAAAAGTGATCTCTGTATCTTTTCCCTGGCGCAAAGCTTCTAAGTCCAGGTAGTTTTTGATGTAGTGGACTTCTTTGCTCAAGAGTACTTTTTTTTCATTGCATTCATAGAGCATATAGCGCATCATCTCAGAAAGTTTGATGACAATTTCTGGGGCTTTATCCGACTTTTTTAGCGTAAGCGCATAAAGGTTATTGAGGGTGTTGAATAGAAAATGAGGATTGATTTGGGACTTTAGGAACCTCAGTTCGGATTGCATCGTTTGCGTTTGCAATTCTTTTCGATCTCTTTGATATTTGGCCCAATCAGAAATAATCTTTAAAATCGTAGATCCTCCTGCAATGATAAAGGCCGAAACAAAAAAGACATATTGGTGATTGACGATCTCTGCTTGTGCTTCTGGGAAATAGTTGAACAAAAAATACAAGGTCACCATTTTTATTGGCGTAATCAATAATACACTGGCTAGCAAAAGCAAGCAATACCAAAGAAAATGTTTTTCACTTAGGTATCGTGGAATTAGGTAAGATAAATTGAAGTAAACCACGATCGCATAAAAAAGTACATTGACCAATTCTATACTAAAAGTAAAAAAGAAGCTCCTTGAACTGCTATCCATTGCAATGAGTAGCACTAGAAATAGAAGCCAGACCAAGGAGTGGTAAACTACTCTGGTTGTAAAAAAAGTATATAACTTGGAGCGAATATTTCGCTTAGTAATCGTATCCATATCTACTAGAAAATAGTGCAGACTGCCGCTTGATTTGGGATAAATTTTTCAACCACGAACTTTCTAGACTTCATCCGTCTGAGGCGTTGATTGGGTATTTAGCTTCGCTGAACTTAGCATCCAATACCGAAGAAAATTATTTTAAATCCAACACCTAATCCCAAGAATAGGCTAATTGGCTTGAAAATAACAACAAATTAGATAAAAGCGGTCTTTAAATAGATAAATCAGTAGATTTGATGGAGACTTTGGAGGCCAAGGCTACTAATTCTATTCCTAAGTCTTTGCCTCGACAAGCTCGACACAAGTAGCCTCGGCAAGCTCAACACGTTTGACTGAAGCCTTTTCTTCGAGCCTTCTATTTAATCTCCTTTTGTTAGCTGTTTTTTTCCTATAATTAGTTGTACTTTTGACCCTCATTTCAAATTAATGTCAATGGTTTATTTAACCAGAATAGAAAGATTCAACGCTGCCCATAAACTTTGGGTAGAACAGTGGAGCGAAGCCAAAAACCAAGAGGTCTTTGGTAAATGTGCCAATAAGAACTGGCATGGACACAATTATAAGCTCCATATTACCGTCAAAGGTCGTCCAGATCCATTGACTGGCTTTGTCATGGATGCGAAAAACCTGAGTTTGCTCATTCGAGAATACATCACCGATAAAGTGGATCACTCCAATCTTAACCTTGATGTTGATTTTATTCCCAAAGATTTACAACCAACTACGGAGAATATGGTTATCCTATTCTGGAAACAATTGGAGCCTCACTTAGAGAATTGTGAACTCCATTGTATCAAGTTGGAAGAAACCGAAACTATTTATGCCGAATACTATGGCGAAAATTAATAATTATGGCTTATAAAAAAGTAGAATCTTACGGAGAAAAGGTAACTCAGGAACTCATGGCTGATTATACAGACATGTTGAACCAAATAGGAGAGGAGCCGGAAAGAGAAGGATTGGTAAAAACACCAGAAAGGGCGGCCAAAGCCATTCAGTTTTTGACACAAGGCTATGCCTTAGATGCTGAGGAAATTCTTCGTTCTGCTATGTTTAAGGAAGATTATAGCGAAATGGTGGTGGTCAAAAATATCGAATTGTATTCTTTGTGCGAGCACCATATGTTGCCTTTTTTTGGAAAAGCTCACGTTGCTTATATCCCCGACGGTCATATCGTAGGCTTAAGCAAAATCCCAAGAGTCATTGATGTTTTTGCGAGGCGCCTGCAAGTGCAGGAACGTCTGACAGATCAGATTTTACATTCTATTCAAGATACCTTAAAGCCACTAGGTGTTGCTGTGGTTATTGAAGCCCAACACCTTTGTATGATGATGCGGGGCGTACAAAAACAAAATTCAGTAACAACTACTTCTGCTTTTACTGGCGAATTTGAAAAGGAAACGACTCGTAAGGAATTTTTGAATTTGATTTCTTCGAAATTGCATTAACCCACAATTAATTTTCAAACCGAAACAATCCTCCTAATTAATGAAAGCTTATATTTTTCCAGGACAAGGTTCCCAATTCGAAGGAATGGGAAAAGACATGTATGAAAGTTCTGATCTTGCTAAATCCCTTTTTGAGCAGGCCAATGAAATATTGGGCTATCGAATCAGCGATGTGCTGTTTTCGGGAACGAAAGAGGATTTGGTACAAACTAAAATTACCCAGCCTGCGGTTTTTTTACATTCCGTTATTCGGGCAAAAATGGCAGGAAATGATTTTTTACCGAGTGTGGTAGCGGGGCATTCTCTTGGCGAATTTTCTGCTTTGGTCGCGGCGAAGGCTATGGACTTTGAAGATGGTTTGAAGCTCGTACAACAGAGAGCTTTGGCGATGCAGAAAGCATGTGAAGCCGTGCCTGGAACGATGGCTGCCATTTTGGGAATGGAGGATGAAAAGGTGGAAGAAGTGTGTGCGGGTATCGAGGAAGTCGTCGTACCTGCCAATTATAATTGCCCAGGCCAATTGGTGATCTCTGGAAGTATAGATGGCATTGAAAAGGCGGTGGAAGCACTGAAGGAAGCGGGGGCGCGAAAAGCAATCGTTTTAAGTGTTGGTGGAGCATTTCATTCTCCTTTGATGGAACCGGCACGAGAAGAGCTGGAAGCGGCGATTTTACAAACGAAGATTAATGCACCTGCTTGTCCTATTTATCAAAATTTTACGGCATTGGCTACTTCTGATCCTGACTTAATCCAGAAAAACTTGATTGCTCAATTGACGGGAGCAGTACGATGGACACAGACCATGCAAAATATGATCGCCGATGGTATTGGTGAATTTGTAGAGGTGGGTGGAAATGGGAAAGTCTTACGTGGCTTTGTCCGCAAAGTAGATCGGAGCTTGCCCGCAGAGGCGATTTAATCCCTCTTTTTTGGGTGATTCTAAGAAGCGCCTTGATCCTTTAGCTGGGTCAAGGCGATTTTATTAGTAAGAACATCAGGCTCATGGGATTTGGCTTTGGGGACTGAATGTATGAAGAAGGTCGTATAGTGGTCTTTTGAGGCGTCATATAAACGACTTAACGAATACACAAGCAAGCTTAAATGGCCGCCAAATAATTTTTGC
>CALLVY010000540.1 GCA_938015925.1 uncultured Saprospiraceae bacterium | reverse complement strand
GGCGGATTCACTGGAAAATGAAGGAGAAGAGACTGTTGATGGAGAGGATCTGCGAAATGAAATTGCGGAGCTAAAAGACAAGAATCTGCGCCTCCGTGCCGAATTTGATAACTTCCGCAGGAGAACCATGCAGGAGGTGATTGAGAAAAGAGCAACGGCAGCACAGGACACATTGACAGCATTACTGCCAGTTTTAGACGATTTTACCAGAGCGAAGAAAATTGCAGATGACGAATCGACTACGGAAGAATTTAGCGAAGGGGTAAACTTGGTGTACAACAAATTGCAAACCTTCATGGAAAAGCAAGGACTCGTACCCATGGAAAGCACCGGAGAAGAATTTGATGCAGAATTCCACGAAGCGATTACTGAGATTCCTGCTCCAACAGACGATATGAAAGGGAAAGTGATCGATACCATCGAAACGGGTTATTTCCTGAAGGAGAAAATTATTCGCTTCGCCAAAGTAGTGGTTGGCAAATAAATAGTACCCGTAGTAATTTGACGGAAACAGAAGATTCACCGAAATCAAAATTGTTGAATTTATTTTTTCCGTCCCTTATCGAGTTGCCCGACAACTCACAACGATACCAAAACAATGGCAAAAAGAGATTTTTACGAAATACTGGGTGTTTCAAAAAGCGCGGACGAAACCGCAATAAAAAAAGCCTATCGCAAAATCGCGATGAAGTATCACCCGGATCGTAATCCAGATGATAAAGCAGCCGAAGAAAAATTTAAGGAAGCAGCCGAAGCTTATGAAATTTTGAGTGATGCCGATAAACGCGCACGCTACGATCGCTTTGGACATGCAGGAGTTGGACAAAACGCTGGAGGTGGATTTGGAGGAAGAGGAGGAATGACGATGGAAGATATTTTCTCTCAGTTTGGAGATGTCTTTGGTGATGGTGGTAGTCCTTTTGAATCATTCTTTGGAGGAAGTGGAGGTGGTGGCCGTGGCCGCACTCGAAGCAGAGGACAGAGAGGAAGCAATCTGCGAGTAAAAGTGAAATTGACTTTGGCAGAAATCGCTTCTGGAGTCAATAAAAAAATCAAAGTAAAAAAACAACTCAACTGTACCACCTGTAATGGTTCTGGTGCCAAAGATAGCGGCTCCGTTGCGACTTGTAATACTTGTCGTGGATCGGGTTATGTTCGCCAGGTGCGAAGTACTTTTCTAGGCCAAATGCAAACGACGGCAGCTTGTCCTTCTTGTAGTGGAAGTGGTCAGACGATCACTGCAAAATGTGGAACTTGTAAAGGAGAAGGTCGGAATGTTGGAGAAGATACCATTGAATTAGATATCCCGGCAGGAGTAGCAGAAGGAATGCAATTGTCTTTGCAGGGCAAAGGGAATTCTGGCGCAATGGGTGGGCCAAGTGGTGACTTGTTGGTGAGTATAGAAGAAGCAGAACACCCGCATTTGCAAAGAGATGGGATGAATTTGATTTATGAATTGTACCTCAATTTTGCGGATGCTTCTTTGGGAACCTCCATTGAAGTACCGACCATTGATGGGAAGGTGAAAATCAAAATTCCAGCAGGAACACAAGCCGGAAAAATCTTCCGCTTAAAAGGCAAAGGATTGCCGGCCGTGCAAAGTTATGGGAAAGGAGATCAATTGATCCATACGAGTATCTGGACACCGAAAAAACTCAATGACCAGGAACGGAAGTTGATGGAGAAATTGCGCACCATGCCCAATTTTGATCCACAACCGGGTAAAAGTGAAAAAGGCTTTTTTGATAAAATGAAAGATTATTTCACCTAGGACTTAGGAGAACATGGTCTATTAAAAGAATACAAAAAAACGCGTCGAATAATATTAATTTTGTTCGACGCGTTTTGTTTATCCACTAATCATAGTAACTATAATGTCTACAATTCGATTTCTGTTTGCTTTCTGTATGGCTACCTTCCTTTTTTCCTCTTGCGGACCGGAAGTGATTTTTGAAAAAGCGCTAGAGATCCCTGCTAGTGGCTGGACTTATCAGGATACCCTGCATTATGAATTTGAAATCGTGGATACCAGCAAAATTTACAATCTCTTTCTCGACCTCGCGCATACCACTGCTTTTGCTTCGCAAAACCTTTATGTAAAATTATACACTGGATTTCCCAATGGACGACGTCCCGCGCAAAGATTGTCAATTGATATGGCAGATAAAACGGGTGCTTGGTTGGGAAATTGTAGCGGCGAAAAATGTCAATTAAATATCCCCATTCAAAGCAATGCCTATTTTAATCAAGTGGGAACTTATAGTTTTACGGTGGAACAATTTATGCGAATGGATTCGCTTCCCGGAATTGAAAGCGCAGCTTTTAGGATAGAAATTGCGGAGGTAGAACACTGATTTTGAATTAACAATAAAAAAGGCCCTTGTTTCTTATAAGAAGCAAGGGCTTTTTTTATTTGAAACTGAAAGCAATAAAAAAAACTAAAAAAATAAAACAATATGCATGTATTGTACGTACACCTTGTTATGAAGACTTGATTTTACTTGAGTTTTTAACCCAATAAATAGATGCAAATTACTTTTCCTTAAATTCAGAAGAAGCACTTGACTGCTTTAGCCTTTCTATTGGTGCTTCCATTCTTTCTTTTTCTCTTCCATGAAAACAGATTCGAGTTTTCTCAGAATCTGCCTATACCTAATACATAACTTCATTGTTTGTAACGCTGCAAATAGAGGAAACCTATGCCTGCCTATTTGCTTTATTTAATAATTTTTAAACCCATAAATTATGTCTGCAACGACAATGACTTCCCCTAAAATTGGTCCTGGTGCCATTGCCACTCCTAGTACAAAAGGAGCCCCTAATTTTTCTTTATCCAACTCAGATTGGTTAGCTATTCAAGTTTATGTTGAAAATGCACTTAGCCTTCCAACAACTATGGCAGATTTTATTCAATCTTTAGGAGATGGTGCCCCTTCTGATACTAGCGATTTTGATCGATTGGTGAATGCTTATTCCAATATCCATGATCATGTAACAAATTGGAAAAATGAGATATTTCCAGAAACAGTATCTCTTGCTTCTGATATTCATAATTATGCCCAACAAGCACCAACCTATTATAATCCAATCCTGCCATTGGCTAATAAATTGGTTGAAAATCCCAATGACGAACAGACCAAAGCTCAACTCGCAGCTATTCTCAAAGTGTTGATCAAAAGTGCTACAGATAATCATGATAAAGCTGCTGCGGTAGTTAGCAAAATTCAGAATTTTGCCAACCAAACCGAGGATGATAAAAGAACCTTGAGTGGTGTTGACAACCAAGGGGGGCTAGTCAAATACTATAACGATAAGTATGGAGCTACTAGCACAGAGGTAAAGCAACTTAATGATGATATTGTAGCACAAACCATCATTCTAAAAGCAGCCAATAAAGAGTACAAACATGATGTGATCGTTGCTTCTACCACCGCAACCTACGCTTGGGTTCCTTTCGTAGGTTTGGTTGCGGCAGCTACCGTAGCAGGAGTGTATGGAGACAAGGCAGTAAAAGCCTTAAATAGAGCTCATGCTGCTCAGGCTAAAATTGATACGTTTAATGCCCAATTGGCGGCAGATTTCAAACTAATGGCTGCGATCAATTTGGCAGAAGGAGGTATCAGTAATATCCTGGGACCATTAAATGCGGCTTTGCCAGTGATCCAGCATATCCAAGGAGTATGGGGAGCCATCTCTTCTGACCTCGACAATATTGTTTCCCTCATCGAAAATAATATTCAAGATGCATTGCCCATCATTATGAACCTGGGAGTAGAGTCTGCAATCAATGCTTGGACAGCGGTTGGTCAAGAGGCGAATGCTTATCGAGTGAATGCCTACATTAGTATTCCACAAGCTGCACCTGTAACGAATGTGAACCCTGTTTAAAGTCATGTCTTTTGACCCATTCCGTGTTCAATTCAAAAGGATAAAACGACTCAAAAAAATTAATTTTTCCTTTTGAATTGACACCAACATGGAATGGGTCAAAAAAAATAAAATCATTGTATATGTCTAGTCAAACCAATCAAGCCCCCCAGTCTACCAATCCCACGGACTGGAAACAGTTTTATATAGATTTACAAAATAAAGGGAAGGTCCCCAATGCTGCTACGATGGACATTAGTGCCAATACAGCTATTTTTCGAGACAATTACCTCAACTTATCTGAAGTCAAAGAAAACATTCGGAAGTCTGGTAAAACACCGATAATGACCACGCTTTATACCGATGTACTAGAAATTCCTGAACATACGAATTGGCTATTGCAATCACAAGCTTTGATCGTGTATGCCAGAAGAGTTGAGGTAAAAGGTAAAAGTAGCATCCTACTGGATATGTCTCAAAGTAAAACCGCTCAGGTTATTTTCTTTGCTCGTGAAATGACAGGGAGACTAGAGGTCATGGTGTCAGAAAATAGCACGCAACAACCTACCCAGTTTCATTTTGATCAAAGCAATGTGACTCCTGGAATTTCCGTGGCTTACAAAGACAATCAAGCGATTAGTCGAGCCTTAGATTTCTCTCATGGATTTGGTTTTCAAAAACCCAAAGACCAAGATGCTTATTTGCGAAATGCTTTTATTTATGCTTCTTTGTTGTATGACCAAAACGAAGCTTTGGCGCTTTCCATTTTGTTGTGGGTAAAAGCTTGGTCTGCTCAGAGTACGGCTTTTGCAGATTTGTTTTATCGCAGTACTAGTTTGGCAACCTTGCTGAACGCTCAAATTAATGCAGCCAGCAATGGTGCAAAATTTGTGCCCTACCTCACCTCGGATGTTTACACCGATTTGGCAGGAGCTTTTGCCAATTATGTTGGAAAATATGAGCAAGATTATCAGACGCTAAATACCCAAAAAGTATTGACGGAAGAGAATATTGCCTTGGCCAAGACCATGACGAAAAATGCGGCTAGCGAAGTGGATTATGTACAGGCTTTATTAAAACAGGCCCAAACCAATTACCAAAATGCAGTGGCTGGGGCCACTAAGGCAGAGAAGAATTTTAAAGCTCAAAAACTAGCTGTCAAATTGGTCGCAATAGATTTCCAAAAAGTAGGCTTGCCAGAATACATCAGCCATGAGATTGTTAAAGCTGTATTCAGTTTGGCGGGAGCGATCATGTCCTTTACTGCCGCTATTGGAGCGATGGCGATTGGTGATGGAAGTGCTGCTCCGGGAGCAGCTAAAAAAGCTATTGATGGAGCGAAAGCGGTAGGTGATGCAGCAGCAGAAGGAAAAGAACTGGCTAAGTCGATGCAGAATTTAAAAGATTTTCTCGAAGGTTTGGATAAAATATTTGAACTCGCGCTCGCGGTACATGAAGTATCAGAAAACATCAAAGATGCGAACGAACAAATGGAAGCCATTCAGGCAATGGAGGATACCAATAATGGACTAGACATCAGTGCTGCCAATATGTGGGCGATCTATAAATTGCAAGTCGGAAATGTTTTAACGGTACCGATCAAAAAAGAAATAGAATATGCAAGTGACTACAAAGAAGCAATTGATATTTTGGTAGTTTATGGCCAGGCATTTTCTGCCTCAAGGTTAGCGGTTATCAAAGCGAGTCAAGAGGTTTCTGCCATTAAATTTCAATTGCATTTTGCAAAGCAAAAAGAAGCCAACTTGGAAGCATTAGTCAATGAATTGGAAGCAGGGAAAGCTCCAATTTTGTCGATGATGCAGGAGTTTTACCAGAGATACATCGACGGTAAAAGTAACCTGTTTACTGCATTAAAAAACTATCAAGCTTCTTACTTCTATTGGGCATTAAAAGAATCAAATGTACAAGCTCGAATCGTTGATCCCGTAAGTGATCTTAGTGCAGGGATTCAAAGCATCACCCGGATTGCAATGGATAAAGCTAGCGCCCTCAAGGAATTTGATCCACCACCACAGCAAATGGAGAATATGCACTTTACAATGTCTGATCCACAGGTCATAGAGGAATTGCGAAGAACGGGAGAAGCAACCTGGACTTTGCCGCTTGATGATCCTGAATTTTTAGGACTCAATCGGGTTCGACTGGATACGATCCGAGTTTGGCTGGAAGGCCTGGTGCCAGGAGAGAATGGTTCTGTCTTTATGACTATTAGTACGACTGGTAACTACCTGGATCACTACAAAAATGAAGATTATCAGTTTAACACAAAACTATTGAATCGGACTTTTAAATATCGAATAGCAGATACTGGTGGAAATCCAGATTGGCATTTTGATAATGGAAAACTAGGTTTTGTGCAAATTGATGGCGCCGTCAATCAAGAAGTGGCTTATGCTTATTTTAAGCCTACTCCTTTTAGTGAGTGGAAAATTTCTTTGCGTACCAATAGCCCTGGAATGGACTATTCGAAGCTTAGTAAAATTACCATGTACTTTGCCGGTTCTGCAATTGGAACTACGGCAGCATTGCGTAATTTTTTACTGCTAAGAATGACCGCTCCATTAGTCTTGCGTTAATTAGTTTTTCTGATAGAACGACTATCATTCATTCCAATGTTGAAAATAGAATGGGTGGCTTCCACCTGTTCTATTTTCTTTTTACCTATTTAATAAAAAATGCATATGTCTATATTGATTAATAAAAATGGAGCAGATTTATTTGTTGTTTCAAAAGCCGCTTGGTTGACCATGAATACAAGGGCTGAAAAAGTTTTGGCAGGAACACTTGTTTCGAAAGATGTTGAGAAAGAAATTGCTGTTTATCCAAAACTATTGAGTAGTTGTGAGTTGTGGCAAAAAAACACCTTTCCACAATTGATCATTCAAGCAGAAAGGATGTCGCTTTACGCCTGGTCTGCCGCAGAGGATTTTAAAGATTTAAATGCCAAAATAAAATTGGTCGAAGGAAATAGTCTTCCAGAAAATCTTCAATTCGAAACGGCAAAAAAACTTGCGACTTTAAAAAGAAATACGATGCTATTGGCGACCAGTTTTTCAATAGAGGAAAATCAATTATCAGATTTTATCACTTATAATAAAGTCTTTGATAAAGAGTGGATGGCTTATGTTGAAAAATCGGGGTCAAAGCTTGTGTCGAATGCATTAGACAGTGATATCCAGGCTGTTGAAAAGGCTTTGTCTGGATTGAAGGGAACTTGGATTTCTCTTTCAAATGATTTGAGTAATGCAATGAAAGTCCCCATTGATATTACCTTACCTTTTATAGAATCTCTAAACATAGATGCTGCTGTGATTCAATGGGATAGTATGGTGCATGAAGCCAAAGCCTTTGTGTCTATGGCTGGTACTCAAGAAGAATTATTGCAAGCCTAAATCCTTAAACTAAGTCGTTCATGAGTCTCCTTCGTCGGGGGCAGAGCACCAAATAATTTTATATGTCTGTATTGATTAATGAAAATGGAGCAGATTTATTCCGCGTTCCAGTCGCCACCTGGTCTTCCATTATTAGTAGAATTAGGGAAGTTTTTACAGGGACTGTTTTTACTAAACTGCTTTCAGAAATAATCCCTGTTTATCCAGAATTATTAGCCGCTTGTCACCTTTTTAAAGAAACAACTTTTCCCGGTTTGATCCAAGAAGCAGTAAAGCTCTCTGCTTATGCAAGGGAGGCTATCGCGGATTTTAGTACTTTGAATGCTAAAGTCCAATCTATTAGTGGAACTAAAGTCCCAATGGATATTCAAAACCAAACAATAGAGTTGTTAAGGGCTTTACAGGAACGTACCTCACCTCTGGCGATTAGTTTTTCAACCCTGGAAACTCAGTTGAATGATTTTCTAAGTCTTAATGTACAATATGGTCAAGAAGTTCATGCTTTGGTGCAAAGGGATAACTTGCCAATTTTGTCAGATATTGAGCAGGAAATTAGGACGGTACAAAATGCACTGTTTAGAATTAGTGGAACCTGGATGTCTTTGTCCGATGATTTAGAAAATGTTCTCAGTACCCCCATAGAGCTTACAATGCCTTTTATGGAAGCATTGAATATTGACGCGGCTATTATTGAATGGAAAAGCATCCAGGAGGAAACTGCGGCATTTTCTTCTGTCGTTAAAGAAATAGAAGCCTTAGAACTATGGGAAGGCTAGAAGCTCATTCCAAGCACTTAAAAATAAAAAACCACAAAAAAATCAATAAAAGTCGCCCACACTCTCGGCATCCTCTGAACGATTGATTATTTTAGCCACCCCGTTCTTTAAACAGTGGAAAAATGATTCGTTCAAAACATCTGATTTATCTCTTTTTTATAGGTGCTGCCTTTATGTTGGTCTATTGCCAGCAAGGGACTCCGCAGGCGCAAACAGTCGATTATCTCAACCTGCAAGACTCCGTGCAATACATGGGCATGCAAACCTGCCGTTCCTGTCATTCAGACATTCACGATAGTTTTGTCCATACCGGGATGGGCCTTTCTTTTGATCATGCTACGGCGGAAAAAAGCAAGGCGGATTATAGTCAGCATGCGCTGGTCTACGATGAGAAAAGTGATTTTTATTATCGACCCTATTTCAAAGAAGAATCCCTTTATATTCAAGAGTTTAGGTTAAAGGGGAAAGATACCGTACATAGCCGGACCGAAAAAATCCATTACATCGTTGGTTCAGGACAGCACACCAATTCTCATATTGTAGATGTCAATGGTTATATCTATCAAGCCCCCATCACTTTTTATACCCAAGAAAAAAGATGGGATTTAGCGCCAGGATTTAAAGGAGAGAACCTGCGTTTTTCCAGATTGCTAAGTACCGAATGCATTACTTGTCACAATCACTTTCCCGATCAAGTACCAGGATCGATGAATAAGTATACCCATATGCCTACCGGCATAGAATGCGAACGTTGCCACGGCCCTGGAGAAATTCATGTCAAAGAAAAGTTGGCGGGGAATATTGTTGATACTTCCAAATACATCGACCACACGATTGTCAATCCAAAAGACCTCTCCAGAGATTTGTTGATGGACTTATGTCAACGTTGTCATCTGCAAGGCGTAGCAGTGCTTAAGGAAGGAAAGACCTTTTTTGACTTTAAACCAGGAATGCGTTTGGAGGAAGTCATGAATGTTTTTTTACCGAGATATACGAATAGCCATGACAAATTTATCATGGCCTCCCAAGCGGATCGCCTGCGTCAAAGTCCTTGCTATTTAATGTCGGAAGAGATGTCTTGTCTGACTTGTCATCACCCTCACCTGAGTGTGGACGAAACACCAAGAGAACAATACAATTCAGGTTGTATTTCCTGTCATCAAAAAAGCCAACAATTATGTTCGGTCGCAGAAGCAGAACGCTTGGCCGAAGGCAATGATTGCGCTAGTTGCCATATGCAACAATCGGGGAGTATTGATATTCCACATGTCAATATCACAGATCATTTTATCTCTAAGAGTACGGCTCGAAAACCCAATGTGGTAAAAGAAAAAAAGCAGGAAGAAATTGCCGCTTTCCTGGGTTTGGAAATTTTGACAAAGAAAAAAGCAAGCCCTCTTGAAATGGCGCAAGGTTATATTGCGCTTTTTGATAAATATGTTTCGTCCCAAGAAATGTTGGACTCTGCGGCCTATTATATTCGGAAAATTGACTTGCCTTTTTTAGAGCGTTATAAGACCGATATCCATTATTTATTTGCCAGTCAAAAATATTCAGCTATTGCGAATGTCGTAAAAAGAATCCCTAGAGGAACCGACCTTGATGCTTGGACGGCTTATCGAATTGGCGAAGCTTATCGGATCGGAGAAGACAAGTTTGAAGCCTTGCGCCATTTTAAAATGGCGGTAGCCAAAAGTCCTTATGATTTGGATTTTCAAGAAAAATTGGGAAGTGCTCATCTGACTATGGAAAATGTTGTTCCCGCCCGAAAGGTTTTTGAATTTGTACTCGAAGAAAACCCTAAGCGTCCTCGTGCTTTGAATAATTTGGGCTATATTTTCGCTCTGCAAGGACAGGTAATAAAGGCGAATGAATTGTATGAAAAAGCCTTGGCACTTGATCCTGATTATGAACAAGCTTTACTCAATCTTGCTGCATTGAGGATTTACCTGAAAGACAAAAAAGGAGCACGACCTTTTTTAAAACGCGCCCTAGAAATTAATCCAGAAAATGAAGAAGCTCAAAGAGTATTGAATACTTTGTAAAACAATGAAAGCCTACTTATGAAGCTGAGCACAACTTTGGAGAAATCAGGAAATAGTACCCATTATATTCCGATTCCAGAAAAAATTGGAGAAGAAATAATTACTCGTTTGGGTAAGCGGGTTATTTGTAAGGTAAATGGAAATAAAATCCATTGTGCGATACTGAAAAGTCAAAAGTTAGGAACCTACATCATGGTAGGGAAAAGTACGAAAGAAAAAATTAAAGCCAATTATAAAGAGGAATTGAATCTGGAAATATTGAAAGATACAACCGAGTATCAAATAGAAATAGGAGAGGCCTTCCAAGAAGTTTTGGATACAGATGAGGAAGGAAAAATACGCTTTAAAGCACTGACAGACGGAAAGAAGAGAAGTCTGATTCACCAGGTAAATAGAGCCAAGAATATCGATACCCGAATCAATAGAGCCTTAAAGATTTTGGAGAAACTAAAAATGGGATTTACAGACTTGAAGGATTTAATTCGATAAAAAAATATGCAAAGACAATCGTATCAACTCAAGGCGGGGAATTTAAAAAACTTAAAACTGGTCAGCGAAGAATTAGCAGCTCCGGGAGAAGAAGAAGTCCAGATTGAAGTTAAAGCTATCGGTCTCAATTTTGCGGACATCTTTGCCATGTGGGGGATCTATAGCGCAACCCCTAAAGGAGTATTTATTCCTGGTTTAGAATATGCCGGGAAAGTGATCGCAGTGG
>CALLVY010000539.1 GCA_938015925.1 uncultured Saprospiraceae bacterium | reverse complement strand
TAATTTTAATTCCTCCGTCAGGTAATTGATCTGATCGACCAATTGACGAACTTCTGTTTCGTAAAGCAATTGCTCCCGTTCAACTTGTTGTTCCGTAAAATCCTTTTGCGCCTTGGCCAAGGCCATTTGGTTTTTCTGTTTTCCCCAATCGACCAAAGGAACATTCAACTGCAATTGTGCAAATTGCTCCTGCTGTGGATTGCCATAAATATCAGCCAGGTTTTTGGAACTCCTTACCCAACCGAAAGAAGCTTGTAAATCCAAATTCACTCCTCCATCTTTTTTCACCTGTTCCAAATTGCGATCTGCTTCCATTCTTCGTCGACTATAAGCAATCCAATTGTGGTGATTTTCAATCGCTTTATTCATCGCTAAATCTCCATCTAAAACATTCATTGCTTTAGGCACGGGGACGGTAGGACTAATCCGTTGTCCATCGTGTACTTTTCCCAGAAAACTATAAATTCTAGAAGAAGCAATCAATTGCAATTGCTCTCCTTGCTTGCGGTCTTTTTGCGCAGAAATCAATTCCAATTGTAAGCGCATCAAATCGCGTTTAGAAATTTTTCCGAGTTTAAATTTTTCCTGAGCATGTTGGTATAAGGTTTCATTTCCTTTTTCATTTGCAATGGCGATTTTCAACTCTTGGTGAATCACTAATAATTCTGCAAATAAATTGACCGCATCATTGTGTATCGCTTCTACATCCGCTGCATATTTTTTTTCTGCCTCTTTTAGCTTTAGCGGTTCCATTTGCTTGTCCCACTTAAGCGGATTAAAAGACAGCAAGGGTTGAAAAAAACCAATGCGAATCGGATTGCCATTGTAGTTGAACTCCTTGTTTTCAAAGTCGTCAAAGCGTTGCAGGGAAGAAGTCATAAAGACTGTACCACCTGTTGGTGAAAAAGCTTTGGTCAATTGCAATCCAACTGCTGAGTTATTATTTCGGATGGATTGAAAAAGGATGGTCCCATCCGGTTGCGTTATTTCACTAAAGGTCTTGCTGTAGTTCGGCAAATTCGCACGGCCATTGATTTGAGGTTTTAAGTCTGCTCGATAGATCGCAAAATTTAATTCCGCTGTTTTTAAATCTAAGACCGCTTCTTTCTTAGCTATGGCTTTTTCTCTGGAAGCTTGTAAGAGTTCCGTCAAGGACATTTCTTCCACGGGCATTTGTGCTATCAGAAATAGCGGGCAGCTTAGCAAGAAAAAGAGGCTGATTATAGGTAGGATTGTTTTTTTCATTATGCTTTAAGGCTAAGATTATTTCATTTGGATTTCGTCGAGATGTTGGTATTTTTCCATGTTAGAGATAATGACTCGATCCCCTTCTTTTACGGTACCACCAGTAATTTCTATAGTTTTGGCATTGACTAGACCAATTCGAATTTCCTTTTTCACTGCTTTATCATTTTCGA
The DNA here is from genome assembly GCA_938015925.1 of uncultured Saprospiraceae bacterium. GTDB lineage: Bacteria > Bacteroidota > Bacteroidia > Chitinophagales > Saprospiraceae > CALLVY01. Next base: position 4,422 of record CALLVY010000539.1, on the reverse strand, counting down.
CTACAAAGATATCCTGTAAAGCAGCTCCAGTGAATCCTGGGCCATTATTGACGACTAATACATTTTCTTTTTTATCGGAGATGATGTATACTTCTACTCGCATACTCGGTCGCAATTCCGTAGCATCTGCCTTGTCCAATTCTATATTAAAAGAAATGGTGTTGTTTTCAATAGAAGGTAAAATGGTGCTAATGTTTCCTTCTAAAATAGTTTGGTTTACTTTTACTTTTACGGGAAGTCCAATGGTCACTCGATTGGCGTAGCGATCAGAACAAGTCGCTTCTATTCTAAAGCGATCCAAATTGGCCAGGCGAACCAAAGCTTCTCCTTCTTGTACTTTGCGGCCAATATTTTCATTGATCCAGGTAACCACTCCAGCACGAGGCGCTTTTACCGAAGTTTCCTTTAACTTACGCCTCAACTCTGTCAACTTTTTCTCTTGCATCAATACTTCCAACTGTAGGTTTCTGCGATCCCCTTCGATCACTTGTTTTCTAAAAGCCAGATCATTTTCTAATTTCTTTTTTTCCAACTGAGCAATTTCTATGTTCAAGGCAACTTGGTCGACTTCTTCTTGTGTGGTCGTTCCTATTTTTTGCAGGTGACGAGCATCTGCCAATTGTGCTTGCATTCGATCTAGCTGTAGCGCCATAATCTGGTCATCGTAGTCGAGGTCTTTAAGGTCTTTATCATATTCGTGTTTGAGGCGAGTGATATTGTTTTTTCTCAATTCCAATTGATCTTTAAGAGATTCGTATTCCAATTGGATGTATTCTTCGTCTAGTTCGAGAATGACATCTCCGGCGTTCACCGCAGTTCCATTCTTTAAAAAGACCTCTTTAATTTCTGTAGCGATTGGCGCATTGATTTGTTGTTCAAAGGAGGGGACAATCAAACCCGATGCAGTAATCGTGTTTTCAATATCCCCTCTCTCCACCTTTACGATTTGAAATTCTTTCGCCTCCGCAGAAGTTTTTAGAAAGTTTTTCAAAGCCCAAAAGGCGACCATAAATAAAAAAGGTATGATAATAAACTTCAGCATTTGAGTCCTGCTGTTTTTTCGTTGAGTATTTTCGTCTATTGCTCGATCCATTGTATTTGATTGTTAGATATGCTTTTGAGAATCCAATGGCCATGCCAAAAACCAAACAACTGTATATCAACGATTTACGTAATTTTTTATTTATAAAAGTGTTCGATATCGAACAAGATTGTCCGGAATGGAAAGAATTGGAAACCTTAGGGACTATTGCGCTGGTCTTGGTTTGAATTCAGGCTTGTTCTTTTCTTAATTTCTTATTGGCCAATCAACATTCTACTTCCCTAAAAAAAGATCAAAAATTACTTACTCCCTTAACAAAGACACTCCCTCAAAAAAAAATTTAAAAAAAAGGCTTGAGTATGAGCATTTTTCAAAATAAACAAATAGATTTGAATGTAATATTTAATCAGAGAGAAGAATCCATGCTTATATTTTATGCTAGGTTTTTCGATCCGAAACTCAAGTTTCTAGTTGTCAGTTAGTTTATATCCAGGTTCTTATATTTAATAACCTTTTTAAAAATCAATCCGATGAGTGATTCCAATGTTTCAAAATCCGTCAAACGATATTCTGATCAAGATCTTGCAGAATTTTTGGAAGTCATCTCCCAAAAACTGGAAGTAGCAAAAGAGCAGGCTGCTCAATCCCATTCGCGCGCCATGGAGCTCAATGAAAGTCTAAAAGACAATGGTTATGACCTAGATGAAAATCATGCTTTTTCGGAAGTAGAATTTCTTAATAGCATGGTCGTCCGACTAAACAAACACATTCGAGATTTAGAAAATGCTCTTTTGCGGATAAAAAATAAAAACTATGGCATCTGTACCTTGTCTGGTACTTTGATTGATAAGCGCAGATTATTGGCGGTTCCCACCACCACTAAATCCTTGCAGTCCAAAAAAAATCAAGCGGACGAAGACAAGAAAAAAGGACAACCCAAAGCAGAGAAAAAAACCAGTAAAACCAATGCTACTGCTGGCAAACAATTTACGAAGGTCATTAAAAAAGATTCGCCCAAATCAAACAAAGCTGTAAGTCCAATATTTGAGGAAGAAGAGCTTTTAGATATTGAATTGGAAAAATTGGACATCGAGGAAATTGATACCACCATGGAATTGGAAGAATAAATCCATACCACAGGGTTAAAATAAAATCCTACCATTTTTTAGTCCACCCTATCTGTGTACGGTTATACAGAAAATAAAACAGTATGCAAAAATTATTGATCATAGGTGGAACTCGATTCATCGGCCAAAATCTTGTGGCAGCATTGCTGCCCCTCCAAGAATGGGACATCACTCTTTTCAATCGGGGGCTCACCAAGCCCGGCCTCTTTCCAAACGTCAAAAGACTTCGTGGCGATCGCTATACCGAGGATATCAAAATCCTCAATCAAGAGCATTGGGATTACATCATTGATTTGTCTTGCTACTTTCCCGGTTCGATCGACCTTATTTCTCAGCACCTCAAAAAAAAGCCCAAGCGGTATATCTATCTTTCCAGCATCTCTTCTTATCAAGTGCAAGGCGGTACGATGCAAAGCGAAGATCTATTTTTAAAACCCTGCACAGAAGATCAAAAAACGGATACCAGTGATTATAGCTATGGCAATCGCATGGCAGAATGTGATCGTCTCCTTGAAAAGTGGCCGGGGGATTATATAATTTTACGCCCTTCCATTGTCTATGGTGCACAGGATTACACCGATCGTTTTTATTATTGGCTTTATCAAATAAAAACCCGTTCGGAGGTTTTGATTCCGGATGATGGTCAGCGCGTATTGGCGCTAACTTATGTCCAGGATTTGGTACAAATACTTATCGAAAGTTTGGAATTAAAAGACCATCGAAAAACCTATAATGTCATTTCCCACCCGAGCATTTCGATTCGTCAGATTGTAGAAGAAGCAGGACGACAATTGGGGCGTTCGCCAGATTTGATTTCAGGTCCTCCCGATTTTTTATTGGCCCACCAAATAGATGGCAAGGATTTACCACTTTGGATTCGCGGCGATTATTATACCTTCTCTGATGCTAAGATGAAAGCCGATTATCAAAGTACTTTTTCAGGTTTGGCGGAAAACATGACGGCCACTTTGGCTTATTATGATGGATTGGGCTGGCCTGCGCCAATTTGTGGGATGTCTGTGGAAAAACAAGATCATTTGATTGGTAAATTGGGGAAGCAGGATGTAGAGTAGCTTTGAGTTTTAGCGAATGCTAACCTAGTGACGGTTTAGATGGGGAAGAGTAGGTGCAAAAGGCTTGTCTTGAGCTTGTCGAAATAAGCAGTCAAGTGTTATCAATTATTGTTTACATCTTCCTTAATAAAGTAGTCTTTGTAAAAGCAAGTTAATTTCTATGATTTGTGTAACTTAGCACAAAGGAATTCGCCAAGCTAAATCCAAGTTCCGACTTGGAGCCGCAACCTGAGTTTGGTTCAAACTTAATATACATACCAGTGGATCTTCGAAAAAAATTTGCAGCTAAAGATACGCCGACCCTCGTTGGCATCCTAGAAACGCCAGGTGCTTACACGCCGGAGGCTCATGTAGTAGCCGAAGAGGAATTGTATTCCCGATTGATTCCACGTCCAGAACTGAAACAAATCGCCACGGATTTTGTCCGAAAAATAGCTCAGGAAGAAATGAATAGACTCGACCCTTTAAATGACGAACTGGTTTTGCCCAAAAGCCATTTCCTGGAAAAGGAAGAAGTCAAATCCATTTACCTAGAAGAATTGAATGCTTTGATGAAACGCAAGGATGGTTTTCGTTTTGATGTTTGGCAATATGCGATGGGTGGATAAAAAACAAGCCAGTAGAATTCCTTTCTAAAAAATCTCCTCTTCCCGAGTATAATGCTTAAACTCAATCGGGTTATTACTAAAATCCAAAACAAACATCGTTTGTTGCTCCCCTACTTCGCCCTGATACCGAACCTGCGGTGCGACAATAAAATCAATCTTGTGCGCTTCTAAATTCTTTCTCACCGCTGCAAAAGTTTCTCCATCCAACAAACATCCAAAATGCGGAATGGGCACCTGAACACCATCCACCTTTCCACAATAATCCAATGCCGGAATATCACTAGAAACATGTGCCGATAATTGATGACCAAAAAAATCAAAGTCAATCCAATGCTCGGTCTGTCTACCTACTTTACATTGCAAAATAGAATGATAAAACTGGTAGGTACTTTCTATATCTTTTACCTTAAAGGCTAAATGGAACTTGCTCATTTCTTTTCTTTTTTTCTCCATTAGAATAAACCTTACAAATCAACGATAATCCTCAATCCGCGCACCATGCTCCTCCAACTCCTCTTGCAATACTTCCATTGCTTTTCCATAATCATAGTAAGGAATTGCTGGATAAAGAT
>CALLVY010000538.1 GCA_938015925.1 uncultured Saprospiraceae bacterium | reverse complement strand
TGAAGTAATACTGCGTTATTCATCAGTCATTTAGCTACGGCTAGCAGCCCGTCCGCTTCGCGGTTCAGGAACATACGTTCCTTCATCTTCTTCATGCCTTGTCTTACTACAAAATCCCCATCTCAAAAAAACAAATAACTTTTTACACCGTGTACTAAGTCTAATTGAATCAAATTATTTTAGATACGTTTGTAGAATTTCCTCATGACCAAAAGGCCAGAGTAAGCGGTGAATTTCATCTCCGTCTGTATCCTCTACATCCACAGAAGTCAACAAAAACTTACCATCCGGCGTAAATGCTGCAAAGGGTTTGACCATAGAAAGCCCTTTTCCTCTTACCAAGACATCCCCATTGAACTCTCGGACGAGAAAGGTTCCATCTCCTGCCGCAGAAACAATATGCCGGTTATCTGGAGTTACATCAACGGCAAAGATTGCCGCATTTTGTTGTTTAAACTCTTCTAATATTTCTCCATCTAAATCCCAAACTCTAGTCACTCGATCCAAGCAGCCACCGACGATCTTTCGGCCATCAGCACTAAAGCAAGCGTCTAATACCTGAGTGGTATTGATTTGCAAACTGTCTATCTTTTCTCCGGTCTCATAGTTCCAAAGGAAAAGGTTTTTCCCTTTGCCAATGGTCAGTAAAAGTGGATCTCCTGCTCTGCGTCCGATATAATCCAAATCAATATCAATAATCCTGGAGTCATCTTTTTTTCCAATTGGTGTGAATGCTAATCGCTGTACTTCTCCTGTTCCAATTTTCCGAATCTCTTGTCCATCAGTATCGTAAAGCCGCAAAGAATCTGATTCGGATAAAGCAACGGCGAGTGTATTTCCGTCTGCGGAAAAATCCAACCAACTGATGCTAGAGGAATGTTGTATAAACGCTCGTTCTTTGCCATCCTTTTCCAAAAACTTCAAGTCTCCATTGTTCCCTGCTGCAGCAAACCATTCCCCATCAGGATGGAATAAAACCTTTGAAACCCCACCATTTAGATCAACTGCAAAGGAATGACTATGCGTTCCATCGTTTTTGTAAATACTAAACTCTCCTTCGTTTTCTGCCAAAAGGAATTCATTGGAAGAAGAGATATCAGATACAATCACGGATTTAAATTTTCGGCCGAGTTTTTTAATGATTGATTTTTCTGTTTCCCATAATCGGATCCGATGATCTGCAGAGTAGGTCAAAACTTTCTCCGTTTCAGGCAAGAAAAAACCACCATTAATACCTAAATCATGACCAAAACACTTAGCGATCAAACGACCACCTTTTGTCCAAACTTTTGCAGAATTATCGTGAGAAGTAGTCAGTATCTTTTTACCATCCATAGAAAACTCTGCGGAACTTATGGCCGCCTCATGAGCATTGGTAACAAACTCTCTTTTATCTCCACCTAATGTCCATAAGATAAAATCACCATTGCCATCCCAACTCAATACAGTTCTCGAATCTGGAGAAAACCTCAATCCACGAACTTCTGATTCATGTCCAAAAAAGGTTTCTTTTTCTCGGCCAGTGGTATCCCATAAAATAATATCGTTATTGACGTTTCCGGTAACTATCCATTTTTCATCTGGTGAAATAGCGGCATCCAAGACAGCATCTCCATTTATCAATTCATGGAGGATATCCCCTTCCTTGTTCCATAAAAGCGCGATACCATCTACTCCCCAGGACAATACGTTTTTGCCTTGATTATAGAACTTAGCTCCCATAACACCTCGACTGTGCCCATTTAGCTCTTGGTATAATTCTCCATTAAGCGTCCATATTCGAACCTTTTTATCTAAAGAACTCGTCATAAAAAAATGACCATCCGGAGTAAAATCAATAGCTGTCACCGCCAAATCATGGGTAACTCTACCGATCTCTTTTCCTGATAGATCTCGAATGGAAGCCGTATTATCTTTACTCGCGCTTAGCAAATATTGGCCATCAGGGGAAAATAAAACCTTGACGATATCATCCGTATGTGGAAATAATATCTGGCTTAAGGTATCCAAATCCCAGCTTTGTATGCGAAGCTTACCCGTACGATAAGCAATCGCAATGTTTTGACGATCATTAGAAACGGCAACATCTAAAATTTCTGCCTCTTGAAAAGGCAATTTATTTTGGTAAAACAAATTCCGTCCTTCGCCTACATTCTTATAGGCAGCATTAAGTAAAGCTCTCTTGGCTTGAAAACGATCTTCTTCTTTTGATGTTTTATACAAAGCGGATTGTGCCATACTGGTCGCTTTGGTAATATTGCCATACGTCTCTGATTGCAAAATCGCACTGACGGCCAATTGACTGGCCTCCATCATTTGATTTTGCCGATGGGATTTGACGAGTAAATCATAGTTTTTATAAGCACTAAAAGCAGAGGCGATAAAAAGCACAAAACCCAAGGCCGCAAAAATAATAGCTCGATACTTTTTTTTCTTTTCCTTGGCCAGCAATTCCTTTTGGATTTGAATTTGTCGCTCGTTTTCTTCCTCCTCTTCTCGCTTTAAACGGAGTCCATAAGATCTCAAAATAGGATCGACCAAGGTATCATGACTGATTTCATAAGAACGTCCCAGATGCGTATCCTGTGCGCGAATTAATCGACTATGCAATAATTTGGTTAATAGTTTTTCATCTATCCCAAAACTTCTCTGTTCCACCCCAGCGTTGACGCCCACTCTTCGGCCATCTACGATCAGTCCTTCTTCGATAAATTTTCGAGCTTTCTTTTCTTCCTCTTTATTCAATCGAGCAATGGCATTTTCATAATAATCATGGAGAATATTATCGATCCCCAAGGGGCCTCCGTAGAGAGACGGTGTTACCATTACCTGTTCTCCCGTTTTGTTTTTTCGAATGATTTCATTTTCGATATGCTGACAGACCAATTGCAACTGAAAAGATTCTACTTCATTGTTTTGATTGACCAGACTTGTTAAAATTTGAATGAGAGAAGGTTTATCGTATTCAAATTTTGGAGATAAAAAATGATGTCCGCTTAGACGCGCGGGTTCTAGTATGGCTGCTTCTGCCTGTTTGGCAAGCATGGGTTGCAGATGAAATCGATTGTGCAAAATACTTGGAATAGCGTCTGACAATTCATCCATTAAGCTTAAGCGGTCAGAACGAATCGCCATGATAATTTTTACCGGAATCGGAGAACACCAATCCAACAATTCTTCGGATCTATCTTTAAATGGAACACTTCGCAATTGCGTTCTAATTTCCTGCGGCATCCGCTCACTCACCAAATTGGCCAATTCTTCCGTCATCGCTTCTCTTACTTCTGGTGGATGCAGGAAAAACTCTTCAAATTGATCAAAAATCAAAACAGGGATTCTCGTATTTTCTCCCTCCGAAAACTGACAAGCGCGCAGGTATTCCCACAGGGAAGCGCTTTCCGCATCTTTACCAGAAAAGGTCGCTAATTTATCGGCGTCCAAATAATCCGACAGTTCTGCTTTAACCGTACTAATCGGATTTTGAGTATTGTCTTGAATCCGAATTCGGACCGAACGATACAAGTCATGATCCAGGCGAGGCAATAAAGAAGCATTGATCAAAGAACTTTTTCCAATACCCGATTTGGCAAATAAGACCACCAAAGGTTTGGCCTTCACCATCGCAAATAACTTGCGGGTTTCCATGGCTCTACCAAAGAAAAGGTTTCGCTCATTGATTTCAAAAGCGCGGATTCCCGGATACCTACTTATTTTTTCTTGATCCATTATCCGAGGTGATTTTTCAATTCTTTAATAATATTCAACCAAGCTTCATCTCGAGAATCCCAATCACTCACATCTGTAACAGGATTTTTATTCTCGGGCAAGATTTTTAATTTTCTCAAAGCCACACTACTTTGCCAATCACAATGACGAAGTAGAACCGGATGAACTGCGGTTCCTCTTTGGCTCAAGTCAATTGCCAATTTCAATTCTCCTTCCCACAAGGTATCATTAGCCAAAAGATCGGGACTTAGTAAAGGTAGAATGCAATCACAGGTTTTGATAAAATCCATAATTTCCTGATTGTCTGTTCCTGCGGTAAACTTATTGCGATACCACAATTCTATTTCTTTATTATGAATGGATTGGCTCAACCATTTTTCCAATTCGATACGAAGTGCTTCATCATCAGTATCAGAGATAATGTACACCTTTTTCACTTTGGCATCGGCTGATCGATCGACCTCCTTCGGCTTGATTTTCTCATTGAGTTTGGAAACAAAGTCTTGCAAATCAGAATCATCAAATACAAAATTAAAACGATTGGCAAAAAATTCTTTGGTTTTTTCAGACAAGGGATAGAATGGTGTTCGGGGGGAGAAGGTAGAATTTTCTTCTCTTAAATTGAGACTATCCAATAGCAAACGGAATTGCCAATTTTCCAAATCGAAACCTAAAAAGACATAGGTTTTCCGATGGTCAAATTGGCCCAAAATTTCATCAGGAATTCGCGGATCATCTTTGACGACATTGCGGACAAATTCAAGTTGATTATTATCCGTCATCACCAGGGATTCCGCTTCCCTCATGGTCCCAAAAAGATTGTAAACCAAAGGACGCTCTTGCGTGATCATATTGGCTTCGATGGTCTGATTGCATTCTCTTCGGAAATTATAGTGATGAGTTACACAAGGTTTTCCTTTTTCCCGGAGGGCTCTTTCCATGTAATCATCTGGTGTGGTGTTGATGATCAGGTGTAAAGGGAGTTCTGCTAATTGATAGTAGAATTCTGGTATTTCTTTGGTATTGGACTCCAGAAAGTCTTTGGCAAGATCTTCCAGGTCTACTCTTCTGGCTCCTTTGATACTCAAAAATTGCTGTGCGATGTAAGCTAAGTCGCGCGCTGCGTCCTTGTCATAATTCACTTTCCCATCGTCTAAATATTGCGTAAGATAAATCGACAATTCTTCATTGATCGATCGCCACTCCTCTGCTTTTTTCAATCCGGGCATTCTAGGCCCTAGCATCAGTATGCACCTTTCTGCTTCAAAATCCCGAGTCAATTGGTTCCATTGTAGGAGGTTCATTCGTTCACTTTTTTTCTGTAATTTGTTTTGAACACCTTCTTAAAGGTAGCGTAAATTTTGCATCGCATAACCCGCAAAGCGAGTCATTGGAAATTCCTGGCGAATGCGTTGGTAATAGTATTTGGCTTTTTCTTTCGCAGCTGCCCCATTTTTGATATGATGTCTATTTTCAAAATAAGCCCTTGCTATCCAATTCATGGCATTGTCCAGAGCATTTCCATTTGGATATAGGGAAAACATTCTTTCGAGGTTCGCTTCTGCTTTGGGTAGATCTGGCAGTATCATGCTTTGGATATAAATTAATTCTGCCAAGGCGTCATCGCATAATTTACTGGCGGTATATCTAGCAAGCATTTCTTCTACTACTGCTTCCACCTTTGCTGGATTTGAATCTTTAAGGAGTACCGTTTTGAGGTATAGCAGGGTGGAAAGATCTTCTTGGTCTCCAAATTTTTCTAGGGCATTGTCAATAAATTGAAAGGTCATCTTTCTATCTTTAAAATAGTTTTTCAAACCACTCGCTACCTTCGTAAATAATTTTGATTTAGGAACTTCTTCTAAGTCTATCAATCCTTGAATGTTCTGTATGATGAAGGAAATATTTTCCATCCTTCCGTCCCTTTTGGCTGCTACAAGTTGGGCTGCTTCCAGCGCATTCTCAAAAGCTAAATCTCGATACTCTCTTTTAGTCAGATGATAAAGTGCTTTGGCCTCATAAGGTTGATACTTAGGATTTTCCAGTAATTTAATCGCTTCTTTATAGGGCAATCTATCTACCAAATTAATAAGTATTTTTTCTGTTTTATAACTGTAGGCCTCCGTATTTATTGAAATCGCTTCTAATTGTTTGGTATTTAAAAAGGGAGTCATTTCGGATTCAAGCCTAGCAGGCATACCATATTTTTTGTGATAATCTTTATTGCCTAGGGTACGGGCTTTCTTTGTCCAGGCAATCGCCTCATCAAAGCGTTTATATTGAACTTCCAGCCAAGCCAGCCAATAGGCTGCATCATCGGCATGGGGCCGATCGGGAAATTCTTCGACGTATTTTTTGAAATATTGATAAGCCTTATCTGCTGTAGCTTTTTCTAAATCCTCTAAATCTACATATTCTAACATTTTCAGGTAGAAAGGACGATCTGAAATATAATCCCTTTCTACTTGCCGTTCTACCGCTATCAATCGCCTCTCTTCTTGGGATAATTTCTTGATACAATCGTGTCCAATATTGTAAAGTAAAACATCTCTTAGTAATCCTTTGGGATTTGCTTCTAATGCTTTTTCTGGCTGTCCGGTAAAATAGTAAGCATGGTCGATAAAAGCATCATTAGGAAAGCGATCCATAAAAGACAGGATATCATCTTGGAATTTATTTTTATCCCACCAAATATCATTGCTTATTAGAATCCCTTCATGCAGTATCGTCATCTTCGCTCTGGGGAGAACCATTAAGATAGGTGAAACCAGTTTGTTGCCAAACTCTTTTTTTAACCTTTCCGTTAAAGCAACTCCTTCTTCCAGTCCATATTTTTTAGCATAATTGCGCAAGCAAATCGCCAAATCCAACTTCATCGCATAATTCCAGGGCTGTCGGCGTTGATCCCTTTTCAAGACCTCCCGAGCGGCACTTTCATAAAGTTCCAAAGCTCCATATGCTGCGACTACATAACCCAACATTTCATCCAAACTAGAAAAGCCAGCCTTTCCGAAATAGCTGCCCAAAGCATTCGAACAAGTTTGCAAATCATCCGACTCATAAGCCTTAATCGCTTGTACAAGCAATGGAGCATCTACTTCCACTTTGGAAAAATCAGTTGGCGGATCTGTAAATGGGATGGAATCAGTACGGACTCCCTTTAGGCTTTCTGGAGTTTCTAAAGCGAAAGGAATTTGCTGGAGTTCCTCCTTATCGGTGTTATCAGAATCACATGACAAGAGACTAAAAAGTAGCAGGAGGCCACAAAAGGCAGCCAATTGTGGTACAGTTAATCGAGGGAAGATCATTTTCTTTGGTTTTTTTTCTAAAGTTAGGCGGTCAGCCTTGGGGTCTTCGTGGCTAAAACACTAGAGTATCAAGCCTTTGTAAATGTACAATTTATTTCATAAGTATGCACTAAAAAATGGGGTCCCCTCCTTCCCAAAAGGAATTTACACCTATCAAAAGTAAAGCCAAAGCCAGAAAAGCTCGGCTAAATTGTTCATTTTCTATTTAATAAACCCTTTCCTGTGCTCCTTATTTCGCATCCTTCCCGATCATCAAAAAAGCTTTCAAAAAAGCATCCAAATCCCCATTTAAAACCGCATCGGTCTGAGAAGTTTGGTAATTGGATCGATGATCTTTTACTCGGCGATCATCCAAAACATAAGAGCGAATTTGAGCGCCCCACTCTATCTTGGTTTTTCCCGCTTCTACCTTCTCTCTTTCTGCACTTTTTCTTTTGAGCTCCAGATCGTAGAGCCTGGACTTAAGCATTTTGATGGCTTTTTCTCGATTGAGGTGCTGGGAGCGTTCTTCCTGACATTCGACTACCAAACCAGAAGGTAGGTGTCGCAATCGGACGGCAGATTCTGTTTTATTGACGTGCTGTCCACCGGCACCACTTGCTCGGAAAGTATCCCAATCTAAATCGGCAGGATTCACTTCGATTTCAATCGTATCGTCCACCATTGGATGAACGAAGACCGAAGCAAAAGAGGTTTGTCTTTTTCCTTGGGCATTAAAAGGACTAATGCGTACCAGGCGGTGAACACCATTTTCTCCTTTCAAATAGCCATAAGCATAGGGGCCATTGATTTCTAAAACCGCAGATTTTATTCCAGCAACATCTCCATCTACTCGATTCAATTCTTTGGCTTTAAAGCCTCTTTTCTCTGCCCACATGATATACATCCGCAGTAGCATTTCTGACCAATCGCAACTTTCTGTGCCTCCGGCACCCGCATTGATTTCCAGAAAGCAGGTCAATTCATCTTCCGGCTTATTGAGGGTAGAATGGAATTCTAGGTTTTCT
>CALLVY010000537.1 GCA_938015925.1 uncultured Saprospiraceae bacterium | reverse complement strand
CGAATTGGCGACCAAATTAAATGCTGGCTATTACCGAGTTGCTGTTTATACAGACATCGGATTGTTGGGAGCAACTAGTTTCCGTTTGAGATAATCTGCTTCGCAGACCCTCCTATAAAACTGATAAATAACACGCCCTCTACCTAAGTGTCTGGAAAACGTAATGTTTTTCAGACACTTTTCTTTTGGAAAAAAATGCTTGGAAAAAAAATGACTTGTATTAAAATACACCTCGAACTTATTGTAAATTGCAATCCGATTACAACAACCTATAACTCATGCAATTACTGAAACTACCACAAACCTATTTTATATTTTTTTTCCTCTTTCTACTTTCTTCCTGCGTCAGCAAAAAAAAGCACATTGAAGCTTTGCAAAAAACAAGCGCAACTTATCAAGCGGAATTGCAAGACAAAACGCTTTACTGGACTAGCGCATTGCAAGAATGCCGAGATAGCAATATCAATCTGCGACTAAATGTGGCCGAACGCAAAGGAGAAAATAATGCCTTAGTCGCGATGCAAGACAAACTCGAAGGCAGGATTGAAGATTTAAAGCAGCAAATGAAAAACCAGGGCTTGAAATCTCAAACAACTTCTCAAAGCCTCAGCCAGGAATTGTCTTCCCTAAAGCAAGAAGTTTCCAGGTTGCAAAATCTACTCAGTCAGGTAGATGCCAAGCTAGAAAAAGACCTCACCACTTTGGGAACTTTGGCCAATGACCTTCGCATTGCTTTAGGCACCTTACCGACCGATCAATACACGATCAATACCAGCAACTTACATGTAAAAGTTATTGTATCAGAAAGTCTTCTTTTTAAAGCTAAAACAACTACCTCTGTCACCACCCGATCGCAACAGGTACTTGGCGGCATTGCCAATACTTTACAAAAGTATCCCAGTATGAATGTAATGGTCCTTGGTCATACCGATAATAAACCACCTCGCAATAAAGGTTATAAAGACAACTGGACCGTCAGCGCAGTCCGCGCCGCTTTAATCTCCAGATTACTCACCGAAGACCATGGCCTTGGATCCAATCAAGTACTCGCAGCCGGGAAGGGGGAATTTGCGCCACGCGCTTCTAATGAAACCCGAGAAGGCCAAGGTCAAAATCGACGGATAGAATTCATCATCCAAACGCGGCAGGAAGACCTCACCCGAGCCCTCCAAAAAATTACCAAAGAAAAATAAATCAGAGCAGGCAACCTTTTCACCCAAAATGCCTCTTTATTAATGAAGGAACAATGAGTTCCTTTGCGTAGCTGTTGGTAGAATGCTCTAATTTTCGAATTGGCAAAATACTTCAAGACACGCCTGTAACATTAGCAGTAGATGGATCGTCTTTTTATTAATCGGTCAAATGATGGGTACTCGTCGAAAAAAAAGGGCCGCGAATTGCTTTCTATCTATCTTACAGTTATAAATAACGAAAAAAAAATCTGGGCTCATCAGGAATCGCCATACGTTTCTCGAGTCCAGCCATAACCATACCTTTTTAAAGGGGTTTTACCTGCGGTAAAGCCCTTTTTTTATGTCGCCTTTCTAAAAAGCATCTGTAAGCATTCAGCACGAATGAAAGCTTTGTAAATAGCGGGAAGGGAAATGGTGCCGATAGCCATCCCGGATGGAATGCAATAACATTCACCGAGCCAAGGGTAAAAAAAAATCTGCGGATGCTCGGTAAATGCTATTGCATTTTAACCGAATCGGATTCCTGGCCTCTGGCCGAATGGTATCAACTTAAGCGTTGTTTTCTTTGAAAACCCAGGAAGCCGCTCAAAGCGGCATCCTGGGTCACCCATAAATGCTTTGTCTTATTCATTCTTGATGAAAGTAAAAAAGTAGTGTGCTTCCTAAGTTGATGACATTAGGCCTCTGGCCACTACCAAGTACTATCAACACTACAAACAATGCCTCTGATTTTGGAACCTGCTTCCCGCAGCCTTAAAGGCTGAATAGATGCTATGTTTAAAATGCTATTGCCTAAAATAAATTTTAAATATGCCCTAAACAAAAAAAGCTTTTAAGATGCATAATACACCTTAAAAGCTGTGGGAACCATAAATCTGGTTTCCTTTATTTAAACAATGATGATCTTTTATTTTTCATCTCGAAGTAAAACGACTTCCTCGAGTTCGCCCTTTAAGTCCAGATAATAAGTTTCGGTATAGATAAAATTGAAATTCAATTGTTCTCTCAAGACCTCAAATTGTCCCTCCTCTTCTACTTGCTGAGCAATCCAGTCTATAGCTTCCAGTCGGCTGTCAAATTTAATCTTTTTCATGGCGGCTAATTTTGGTGGTTTACGGAATACTAACTTGCGTAAAACTTTAAAATATTAGGTTCTTTTAATCAACCTAGTCAATTATTTTAGTACTTGCCATCTTTTAACAATAGCTTAAGAATAATTAAGAGAATTTAATCTCTTGCCCCGTAATCTTTGTTACCGCTTTCGACAAATTTGCGATCCAGGCTTTTAAGTTCAATAGCCTCGATTATATCCTCAAACCACTCTCCCAAAGGGACTTGAGTTTTGCGATGCAAAAACTTCTAAACCTCCAACCACAGACAAAGGTCACAACGACTCCCTATCTCGATCCCGAAACACTAAAAGCTTTACTTAATTTACTAAAGCCCAATTATAAATCTCGCTTCTTTATAAAAATCAACAACACCATTCATTCTATTCCCACCAAGGAAATCAACTTTTTTTATAGCGCAGATTCTAATACCCTTATGACCAATTCCCAAGGGCGCAATTTTGTAATCGACTTTACCCTTGATGATCTGGAGAAAGTTTTAAACCCTGATTCTTTTTTCCGCATCAACCGCAAATACCTCGTTCACATCGATGCCATTGAAAAAATCCAAACCTACTCCAAAGGCCGAATTCAAGTCAACCTAAAACAAGGACCGGTGATGGCACTACAGATTAGTCGTGCAAAGACCAAGGGGTTTCGAGAATGGTTGGGGCAATAAACATTGGGGAGATATTGAATTAAAAAGGCAAATCACAACATTAGTTAAAAACATTTTGTATTTTTATTTAAATAATTAAAACTTTTTATTTAAAATGCAAAAATCCGGTCACGCTGATCTTCCATTACATTACGGAAAAGTTCCATCTTGGCTCGCTACGCGCATGAGCAAATTGGGAAGAGCGATCATAGAATCTATCGCGCAAGAATACGGAAAAGGAGAAGTCATGCTCCGCCTTAGTGATCCCTTGTGGTTTCAATCTTTTGGTTGTGTGCTAGGTATGGATTGGCACTCTTCGGGAATAACGACTTCGGTAATGGGTGCCTTAAAAAGAGGTTTACAACCCATCTCCAGAGAACTCGGACTCTATGTCTGCGGAGGCCGAGGCAAGCACTCTCGAAATACACCACGCGAACTCATGCAGGTCGCCAGTAAGACCGGACTCGACGGGATGGCCTTGGTACGCGCCAGTCGCCTCAGTGCCAAAATCGACAATACCGCGATTCAGGATGGCTTTCAAATTTACCTGCATAATTTTATCGTAAGTGACGACGGAGAATGGATTGTCGTTCAACAAGGGATGAATGACAAAAGTGGATTTGCGCGTCGTTACCATTGGCATTCCAATCAATTGACTTCCTTTTTAAATGATCCGCACACTTCCGTTTGTGGCCAATCACAAGGTTTGATTCTCAATCTTACAGATCCAGTTTCGGAGGATACCCGCCAAGGGATTTTCTCGATCTCCAAAGAACATCCAGAACGGATGATGAAGGAAATTCGAAAATTGTATATGCCTGCCCATCACGATGTCCGACTGGAAAATATAGACCTCAAAAGACTGGGCAGTGTAATCGCTTTGGCTTATGAAAAAGATTTACAAAATTTTGAATCGCTTTTATTGACGGAAGGGCTGGGGCCAAGAACTTTGCAAAGCCTGACTTTGGTGAGTGAGGTCATTCATGGAACGCCTTCTCGCTTTAAAGACCCGGCACGTTTCTCTTTCGCCCACGGTGGAAAAGATGGTCATCCTTTTCCGGTTCCAACTCGGGTTTATGACGAAGTCATTGATGCTTTGGATCAAACGGTACAACGTGCTAAAATTGGCTTGACCGATAAGCAGCAAGCCCTCAAGAGTCTTCACTCCATGGCCAAGTCTATTGAGAAAAATTTTATCCCAAATGATCGCTATGATGATTTGATTGCTAAAGAATGGAAGGATTCCCCCAAGCATGGCGGGCGAACGGTTTTTGATGCACAAAGCAAACGAGAGCGTTTTTTAAAAAAGCAAAAAGAAAGTTTAAAACAGATGTCTTTGTTTTAGGGCTTGGTTAGACCTTATTCTAAATAATTTTGTCCGAAACACTTTTCACTTTTAGAACAAATTTCCAAAATTCGCAGTACTTTCACCACAAACAAATACTGCTTTCATGAAAAACACAAATTATCCTCGTCCATTTGTACTCTTTCTTTTAGCCTTGACTCCCCTACTTTTTAGTTCTTGTCTTGCCAAAAAAATGGCTACTGCTTTGAGTTTACACCAGCAAACTATTAGTAATGCCGCCAAGAGTCGAGCTCCGACGCCTAAGAAATTTGACATGGTTGCCGAAACTTATGTCCAGGTATTGGAAGAAGCACTGCGCTATGGTAGTGCCAAAAAAGCCATCAAGCACGTTGATACTTTTTCCAAACAAAATGACAAAAACCTGAATGCTCTTTTTAATGAAATTGGTGCCTGGTCGGGCAATCTTTCTGCTGGAGAGCAATTGCTATTTGCGGGCAGATTAGCGACCAAGCCTTATGGCAGACAACTCATTCAGTTGATTCCAAAATTCCAAAGAAAAGTCAAGCGACGAATTCAGACTTTTACTTTTCTTTCTAAGGTTACCAAGTTGGTGTCGCCGGAAAGTTTATTGGAAAAAGTGATGCAATAAAATGCTTCAATCTGGAACATCAAAAAAGGATTCGATCATAACTATCGAATCCTTTTTTTGCATTAATCCTAAGTGCTTTATAAAACTTTCTATCTCTAATAGACTTATTTAATCAATGCCAAATCTCCCGCATACGTTTCCTTTCTTCCATTGACCAAAAGCAATTCGATCTTGTAAATGTAAACGCCATCATTGAGATTTTTTCCACCAAAAGTTCCATCCCAGCCAAGATCAAGATCATTGGGTTCAAAGTTGGTTCGTTGATAAACGACATCTCCCCAACGTCCGTAGATAGTCATCGAACTAACCACGTCTACTGCATCGCCAGAGAACACAGTAAAGAAATCATTGTCGCCATCACCATTGGGGGAAAAAGCATTGGGAATAAAAACTTTTTCCCGTTGATCGACATAAATATTAATAACATCCGTCGTGGTACAGCCGCCTTTTTCAAAAGCTTCTAAGCGAATTCCTTGAGTATACATCGCTTGAAAAGAATGACTTAAACCCGTAATCGTATCGGTAAAATCATCTCCATTAAATACGGTCCAGCTAACCGAATCCACATCAAAGTTGCTGATCGCATCTAAATAAACTTGATCCCCTAAGTCCAAATATAAATCTTCTCCTAAATCTACGACCAATTCTTTCGGTTGATTCAAGACGATCTGTTCTACAAATTCACAACCATTTGCATCTTGAACGATTAGATCATAAGCTCCGGGCTCCAGATTCGTCAACACTGGATTTTGTCCAAAAGGTTCTTCATTCAACGCATACAAATACGGTGTCTCTCCTCCCGTAACGGAAATAATTTCCACCTTTCCACTAGAGGCTCCAAAACAAGAAGGGTGAATAATCGAAAGCTCTACCGCCTCCGGATAATTGGCGTTCAAAGTCACCAATACACTGTCTTGACTATTGCAACCGTTTTCCCGATTATAGGCAGACAAATAATACCAACCAGGCGCATCGACCCAAGGGCTTAATGTTTCTTTTCCTTCTACAAAATTTCCGGTATTCGTTTCCCAGAAATAATCAATATCACTTCCTTCAAAAGTTAAGCTGGCACGCAATTGTAATTCCAGATCGGTACAGTTTAATTCTACCGTGGCTCCTGCATCTAATACTGGCGCATTTCTATTTTCTTCCACCATTGCATTAGAACTAATGGTACAACCATCTGCATTGGTCAATACTAAATTATAATCCCCAGGAATGGATGTCGTAAATTCAGAATCACTAGAAGTAAAACCTCCGGGGCCATTCCACAGATAAGTGGCTCCTGTAATCGCTGGGCCAGCACTTACCAAAGACTCCAATTCCGTACAAGTAATGACGCCTTGAGCCGTGGCACTGGCCAGCGGTAATTCGGAGAAGGTAATTTCCAAACCATCGCTTATCGAATGACAGGCATCGTCCATATCTACAAGTCCATTTACTCCATTTCCAACAATGACACTAAGCACATAAGTTTGACTATAGGACATTATTCCTGGATCAAAATTAAAAATACCGTTTGTATTATTCGCCAAAATGGTTCCGACACTATTGGTACTTCCATTATGTAATACATAGGAATAGGTATCATTAATATCAATCACGGCATCGGTTCCAATGGCTACAGCAACCGACTCATTTCCACAGGCAGTCAAATTTAATCCTTGTAAAGTTCCGGCATCCGTAGTACACAAACTCGTACAATCGAAGACGCCTTGAACAGCAGTAGTCGCTGCGCAAAAATCGCTATCGGAAATTTGAAAATCGTAGGCAACTCCATTAGGAATCCAATCGGAGGTAAAAGAATTTCCGGTGATTGGTGTGCCGTTTATGGTGAAAGGAGGAACTCCGTTGATGATATTAAATTGTACTTGATAAGCATTGCTATTTACCTCACAATCGGTATTGGGAGCAGAAGTTAATAATGCGGGTGGCGTGTAATATTGAATTGTAATTCGAAAAGTTTCATCGCAACCAAAAGCGCCAGGTTTCTCTACTTCAAAAGTTCCATCGCTACAAAATTCTTGTCCTTGAAAATCAAGGCAATCGCCTACACAAATATCAACTACCCCAAAATCATTGACGACCTTGGGATGCACAATAATTTCCTGCGCGAAAAAATCGCAACCTTGTCGGCAGTACAAAACTGTACTTTGTGTTCCACAATAATTGATGCCACAATAATCAAAACACTCCCCTTCACAGATCTCTACCACCTGCAATGGAATCGTATCGAAAGGTACGACAACCAACTCTTGGCGAATCTCTCCACAATATTCCGGGCAAACTAAACTCTGAGACTGGTTATAACTTTGTCCGCAGAAATCAAAGGTTTCGTCTTCGCAAATAAAGGCCGTTGGCAAATTCGTAATCAAATAATTAATGGTGACTGGAAAAGCAGGAACATTCCCACAATCTCCGATTCCGAATGTACAATAAACATCCGCTCCATCTACTGTTTCGTAAGTGACATATATAGAACCATCTACGGTATCAGTCATTGCGACCTGGATACTCAATACGTCGACACTATCTCCGACAAACTCCATACTCGGCGGCAAATGCCAAACCAGTCTGAGGTCAGCAGCCAATTCGTCTGGAAATGCACAGCCGTCTGCAAATACAGGTATACAATCTGGAGGAGTAAGCGTATAAATGGGTTGTTCTTCTGGACAAACTTCCGAGGGCCCAGAAATAAATCCTGCCGTTACTTCTTGAAATTCTGGAGCTTCCATACTGATTCCATCCAAAACATAAATCTGATAATCACAGCCAATACCATTTACGCCATCTATCATCAAATAATAAACCTCTCCTGGAACCAAACCTTGGACCTCAAAAGAAGAAGTAAAAGAAGCGGGTAATAATTGACAATCCAGCACACTACTAAAGTCGATGCAGTCATCCACTTCTAAAACGGATATTTCCAGATTGCTTCCCAATTGGCATCCAGAAGTTTCGATAGCCAGGTGAACATCTGTTGCACATGGGGTAAAACGAATCCATTGATTATTATCGATAGCGCAAGAAAGCTCTCCAGCTAAATTGCCAGGAACATCAGCAGAAACACCAGTGTTGTTTCCACAAAAGCCATTCAAGGCTGTTCCGCAAAGGAAGGGCGCATCGGCACAAGAATCGCCGGGAACCGTTGGGGAACCAGGTGTACAAGGCCCAGGATTTACATTAACCACTTCTACATCCAGACACAGCGTAATAGAATTAAAACAAGTATTGGAAATCTCTACACAAACTTGTCCGCTTATGGGGCCCCAGGTTATAATCGCATCGGTTGCTGGTGTTCCGGGGACGACTACGGAGCCGGGAGGTGCAGACCAGATAAAAGAGTATTCCCAATCGCAGGGACCAGGATTACCATCGCAATTGACATATTCATTGCCGCATGGATTGTGATCGATATAAGGTTCGATGACTAAGTCGAGATTGTAACTACTGATGCTTCCAGATTGAACAACAGAAGGACCAGTAAGCGCTGAATTAACCGGTGGTGGTGGCCCTTGCAATGGAGTATCTAAAGTCAGCCTATAATCACATCGATCATTGGCATAACCATCCACTGCGATATAATAAATACTTCCGGGTACCAATCCACTTAGCGGAATGTCTTTTTGACTCCAGTATCCGTCGCCTTCACAAGCGACTCTGTAAAATTCAGATGGCATACAATCATTTCCAACTCCAAGCACACCCAGTTGTATTCCATAAGGCCCACCAGGTGCTTGGCAATTAAAGACTTCTGCGCTGAGCACCATATCGGGTGCCTCTGCAATAAAAGCTAACCAATCGGTATTCTGCATATCTCCGCAGTAGCCTGGAAAATTGATATTATATTCGACCGGACCAAGCGTAAAAGTGTAGCCATCGATACAGGATATTATCGGAGCGCTTAGGTGATCATCACCTGGCGTTGGAAAAGGTTGAGCGATAGTCGCAGAGAAGCAGACTAATAAAAATAGTGCGGTGTAAAACGGTTTAAGGAAAGGGGAGAATGGGTTCATTTTGTCTCTATTATTTGCAAGTTTTCTCGGTAAAAAAAATCGTTAAATTGGCTAGAAATTTTAAGCAAAATTTAACGTGCCTTCTAGAATATCAGAAAGCTTAAATATTCAGCATTGCCAGGAATTTTGGATAATAAAGGATCAAAAAGCCTTTATTTTACTTGTTTTTCCGTTAGTTAGCCTTTGAATGCCATGATACAAACGGCAGGTATATTCCGATATTGTATTCTGATAATCAGGCTCCGTATTAGAGAGATGTCATGGGAGGTAAAAAGAGTAAAAACACTTAAGATCCTGTTAATATTTTGCACTTGCCCGGCCATCCAAAATCTTGGAAGACTTATAAGGCCATCTTGACGTTTTGGGATCACAAGGAACACCATCAGCAATGGACTTATCATTTTTTTGATATCGGCAAAATATTTTTTAGGATCGAAAGCCTTGAAGATTATTGGAAGCTTTTATTAAAAAAACGCTCCCTTGCCTTCGGTTCACGGTAGGATATAAATTTACAACGAAAAGAGCAGATAATCTGTCCCCTTGGTTTGAAAAAAAATGACCGAATGAAATGTATTATTCATTCGGTCATTTTGCTCCAATCAATTGAAGCGATTTTTGCAAGACGGCCTTACCAGACTTTCTGTGGTGAATTTAGATAAGCTTCCGCCATTCTAACATATTGTCCGTAAGTAAATCCACAGCTACAAGATCCTGGATAATAAGACATCACATTTCCCACATCTGGCACAAAGTATTCTCCATTGCCATCTCTTTTTCTATTGATAAAACGACATCCTTGATCTACATCGACATAATCCGTTACCGCATCTCCAGGTACATAAGGATCGGCTGGTGTATCACAGATTTCATCACCAGCGGTTGTACAGTTGCTGCCATCCACTAATTCTGCATTAAGCGGGTCATCCGCTCCTTCAAAGGTGTGTAATAAATTAAAAAAGTGTCCCAGTTCATGGGGTATCGTTTGCTGGCCAGGTCCGACACAAGATTTTAAGATTACAATTCCAACGTCTGTGGTAGAATGTAGTCCAATTCCATTTAAGGTAGCAAAGCCACAGAGTGGATTTCCTTCCTGCTCGGTAATAAAGTACATGTTGATTCTTCTTTCTCGATTGTATTTGGTCATCATTTCCTCAAACTCTGGTCGATCATCCTGAAGTACATCGTATTGAAAATTGTCGATGTAGTTGAATTCACAAATTTCGAAGGAAGCACAAATTGGAGAAAAGAAGATATTTAAGGTATCCATACTCTGAAGAATGTCCGCTTCGTCGATATTCGCTTCTCCAAAAGTATCCCGTACAATATGTGCCACAATGGTAAATTTCTTATCGAGACAAGGCAAAGGTGCTTGTGTAGTCAATAAGGATTGGGCATTTACAGAAAACTGAGAAAGTAGAATGGCCAAAAAAAGAAAAGTACGAGTAATAATTTTCATGCGTATTGTATTTCAAAATCAAGGTAACGAAAGCAAAAAACAATATTTCGCTACTAAAAAAGGCTAAAATAACCCGCTAAAGATAGGATAAGCTACCCTTTGTTGAATGAGAAAAATGTTAAATGTCTGATTTTAGCCTAATTTTCCTTAAAAAATGTAATATAGCGACTCACAAACATACATTATTTAGGCTATGTTTGCAATAGAACTCTAATACCAAAATAATTGTATATTTGATATTTTACCAATTCAAGGTTATGAAAATAAAGAATCTATTCAGTATTTGTCTTTTACTTGCCCTTTTCGTTGTAAATTCTCAAGCCCAAACCGCCAGCCCTACCGAAGGTTGTGTGAATTTGGTTGTTAATTTTACTCCTCCTGCTGGCGCCACTACTTTTTTCTGGGATTTTGGAGATTCTAACACCTCTACCATTGCAAATCCTTCCAATGCTTATTCTAGCCCTGGTACCTATACCGTGGAATTTAGAGCAACTGCAGGTGGAACTCCTGATTGGACAACGGACATTATGGTTTATGCCGTTCCAGAAATCACCGTAGAAGCCGAACCTTCCAGTGGTTGTAGTCCACTGGATGTTCTATTCACTCCTACAATCAACATTGACCCTAATATCAATATCAATAGCCTTGACTGGACTTTTGGTGATGGGAGTACGACTGCTACAACGAGCGACGCGCCGGTCAGTCATACCTACAATACGATTGGAACTTTCGATCTCGGACTCATACTTACCACAGGACTACCTGGCTGTGACAATACTCTCCTTTTTGAAGACATTGTTTCTACTGCTGCGGCTTTTGATGTTAGTTTTACAACAGACCCTTCGCCTGCTGTTGCTTGTGTTGGTCCACTAACCGTTAATTTCACCAATACTACACCAGGCTTAGGTGCTTATACCTTCTTATGGGATTTAGGAAATGGAATGACTTCTTCTGAAATCAATCCTCCAGCCCAAACGTATACTGCCGATGGTACTTATACCGTAACCTTAACCGCAGAAGATGCAACCGGCTGTATGGCTCAGACCACTCAAATCGTAAGAGTAGGTCCACCAATAGCAGAATTCGAACCTGAAAAAGATACCATCTGTGTTGGGGAAGTTATTGAAATGCTTAATACTTCTGATCTAGGTACTTATAACTGGACTTTTGGTAATGGTGCTTTTCCATCAACTTCGGTACAGCAAAATCCATTGGTTCAATTCAATGAAGGCGGACTAATCGATATCACTTTAACCGTTTCTGCCAATGGCTGTAGTAGTACCGCTATGGGAACTGTTTTTGTAGACGCTCCAGATCCTACTTTTACTTCTAACCCCACTTACTCTTGTACCAAAGAACTAGTAACGACTTTCACACCTAATGATCCAAATCATGAAGCTTATCTATGGCTCTTTCACGATGGATCAACGTCTACTATGGTGAATCCACCAGTGCAAACCATAACCAATGATGACATTACGATCCATTCTATCAATGGACTCAATACTTATATCACCTTACTTACCGTGATTAGTGCTTCTGGATGTATAGACACTTTTTCACTTGTTGATACCATCTGGCAACCCAATGCACTCTTTGCACCAGACGCAGTAGAAGGTTGTGCGCCTCTAGAAGTTACCTTCGAAGACCAAAGCTCTAATGATGTTGATATCGTTTTATGGGAATGGGATTATGGAGACGGAACGACTTCTAATAATACCGTAACCGAAGACCCTGTACACCTCTATACTGATCCCGGAGAATATCCAGTTCAATTGATCGTGACAGATGCCACGGGTTGTAAGGATACCTCTTATACTATTGTGATCAATGTTGGAGAAGAACTTAATCCTGATTTTACAGCAGATCAAACGGATGTCTGTCCTGGAGATACTATCTTTTTCTCTCCAACCAATTTTCCAGGAATTGAAAACGTAGATGCCTGGCATTTTGAAACAGATGATTCTCGTTCTTTCCACTGTTTCCAAACGGATGAAATGAAATGGGCTTTTGTAAGTGAAACGGGAATGTTTGATGTTACGCTTACAGTAGAATACAATGGATGCTTTTCTTCCATCACCAAAACTGATTTCATCAATGTAAGAGGACCGATCGCAGAGATTGATTATTTTATTGATTGTGCCGATACTACTTATACCGTGATCTTTGCAGATAGTAGCCATGATGCGACTAATGTACTTTGGGATTTTGGAGATGGTGTAGATACCACCTTGGCAGACTTGACTTATACTTATGCCAATACAGGATCTTACACCGTTTATCTTACTGCCTTTAATCCAGGTACGGGATGTCCGGCTTCTGTAGATTCTGCGGTTATCAATATTCGAGATTTAAAAGCAGATGTAATTCCTTTGGATACTATTTTATGTTTAGGAAATATGTATGAATTAAACTCTAGCCCTTCGATCGATGTAGATGATCGATGTTGGAGAGGATATACTTGGTATTTTAGCGATCCAAATGATCGGCCAATAACGACTTCTGACACTTTGGTGGAACATGTTTTTGAATCACCAGGTACCAATGATGTTCGCTTGATCGCCAGAGACATCAATGGCTGTTTAGATACTTTCGACCAACAGGTAGAAGTTTTTGGAGTATACCCTGCTTTTACCTTCGATGATCTTGATGGGAATATTTGTATAGGGCAAACGATTAGTTTCACAGACCTTAGTATGGCAGATACCACGATCAGCACCTACGAATGGTTCTTTGATGATGGTTCTACTTCAGAAGACAAAGATCCCACTCAAACATTCATGTCTTCTCTTGATCCAAATATGTTTACCGTTACTCTTAGTGTAACCGATACTTTAGGTTGTAACGGAATGACCACTATCAGTATCCCACTCTACGAGCCTACAAGTACCATAACGGCTTTACCAAGTCCTGATATTTGCTTGGGAGATGTGATTAATTTTAGCGCTACTGATTTTACCAGCCAAGGATCTTCCCTCGTTTGGGATTGGGATTTTGGAGACATGTCGACTGTCGGTAGTAATCAAATGGAAACCGTAGAATATATGGCGGAAGGACTTTATACCGTCACTTTAAATTATGTAGAAATCGGAACAAATTGTCCAGGAGATCCTCAAATGCTCGAGGTCTCGGTACATGACTATCCCGTCGCTGATTTTTCTACTGATGTAGATAATAATCCTTTGCTTTGCTACAATCAAGATATTTCATTTACCAATACAAGTGTAACCAATTGGGCTCCACTAAACTATGTATGGACTTCTAACCCTACTATTCCAATCAGCCCTGGTGTACCCAATCCAACGCTTACTTTTGGTAAAGGTACTTTTGAATTTACTCTAGCAGTTTCCACCGCAAATGGATGTTCAGATACCCACACAGAAACTTTTGTTGTAGAAGGTCCTGAAGGAACCGTAAGCTTAAACCCTGGCGCCATCTGCGTAGATGATGAGATTTCTTTTACCTTAAGCGATACGATCGACGTATCTAAATGGACTTGGTTTTTACCAAACGGAGAAACCCAAGAAGGTGGTTTAACCATTGTTTATCCTTATGATATTTCTCCGCCACCAGCTGGTGGTCAAGATCAAATCAAGATACTCTTAGAAGGAGCTAGTAGTGCTTGTACCTTCCTTGATTCTCTAGTGTTCAACGTTGCAGAAACGAAAGCAGATATTGAAATTGCGGATTCTGTCTATTGCCTCGGTCAACCTATTGATTATGATATCCTCTCTTTCAATCCTGACAATACAGTACTTTGGGAATTTGGAGATGGAAATACTTCTAATACAAGAGCTGGAACAATCCTCTATCCAACAGGAGGTGTCTATACGGTTAACCTCAATGTTTCTAACGACAACATAGCAGATTGTACGGATGCTGA
Source organism: uncultured Saprospiraceae bacterium (assembly GCA_938015925.1). Lineage (GTDB taxonomy): Bacteria > Bacteroidota > Bacteroidia > Chitinophagales > Saprospiraceae > CALLVY01. The sequence continues at coordinate 23,428 of CALLVY010000537.1, read as the reverse complement.
TAGTCAAAACTTATACATCATTGATAGCATCCAAGTCGTGGAGGTAGAACAGTTGGTATGTGCAGGCGACCCAGTCGTACTTAACATTACGGGCGTACAAGATTACCATGTTTTGACATGGAAAACGGAAGGGGACGGTGACGTACCTCCTCCTTTGAACCTTAGCTGTACCGATTGTAATGCTCCTATAGCTACCATCAATGAAAGGGTAAAATATACGCTCGAAGTAACAGACCGCTTCGGTAATGGTTGTTTTGATAAAGAATACACTTTCGACTTTAGTGTTCCTGAAGGGGCCTACAAATTGCCAAATGCTTTTATCCCAAGTGTAAGTGGAGCAACTAATTATTTCAATGTTGTACCTAATTCAACGACCAACTTAGAAGACTTGACGATTACCAAGTTTGAGATCTTCAATCGTTGGGGACAAAAGGTTTATGACAATGATACTCCAGCAACGGGTTGGGATGGAATGCAGAATGGAAAACCTGCCGCATCTGATGTTTATATTTACAATATAGAAACAGCATTTGATGGTTGTCCATCTGATAACTTTACTGGAAACGTCACTTTGCTTAGGTAACAATTCTTTTAAGAAACAAACCCACAAAAAAGAGGCGCGATGAAAATCGCGCCTCTTTTTTTTATGCCTTAAAGCAAGTATCAAATCGCACCAGGGACCGCTGGGTTGGATAAAGAAATATGTAAGTGATCGGCAGTACCGACATGTCGAAGGGTATTAAATCCCATCATGCGAAAATAGATGGAAAGGAGTTGGTTGCGGATTTCTCCTCGGCCATTGGTTCTGATATCAAGCGCATGTACAAAGCCACTGCCTTGTTTGTAATGCAGGGATCGGCCTTTGCTGGGTAGTCCCATTTTTTTGTAATCTTCCGGTTGCCGACTGGCATCTGTGATCATCAAATCCGGGTCGACAAAAATCAAGGTACTGACGCCAAGACGTAGTATGGGGTGTAATTTGGTAAATTCACTTTGCACTTCCTGGCCTTTGGCATTGGTTCCTGAAAGAAACAATAAACCATGAATACAGTAGCCGCCTACCAGAAGCAAAACGATCATCGTACGTCGTTTCATCGCTCCGCCGCCAGACATTTTTCCGGTAACTTTTCCGTGTAGAAAACTAAGATAAACAAAGAGCACGACCATTGCGCCAAGCGCACCACCCAACAGGGCGAGCCAAGGCGGCCATTCGTAATGTAAATAACAAAACACCGCACCTCTTATCAACAAGATGAAAGGTAGTGCTAGTAGCAGAATAATTTTGAGTAATTGGTATAGCCAGGATAACATAAACCCAAGCTAAATAATCTGAGGGATATAAATTATTATTTTACGATTATTCCTATTTTTTTTACGACGAAGTAAAGGCAAAGGCAAAAAAGCATAGTTCCTGGTGTTTAAAAAATAAGATCTTGGCCCCAGATAACTTTTAGTAAAATGGGTTCGCCTCGACCGAAATTTTCTTTCTGTCTTCTTTTTATTTACGACGAAGTCGCTTCATTTTATTCTTACAAATCTGTACGCCATAGGCGGTTGTGGAATTCCACCAATAGGCCAAAGCTTTGGCTTGAAAAGTGGTAATGGATCTTTCTTCGTAAACTACTGTTCCTGCTTGCAGTACCAATAATCGATAATCTTTTTTGCTGCGATGGCCTCCGGCCATTCCTTCTATAATGTACTTTTGCTTTTTCATAGTCTTGTTTTTAGTGTGAGCAATAAGTATAAGGGAGGAGAGCATATACCTTTGGTATTTACCAAAAGATATAGACTTAAAAGGAGGGATAAGGGAACGATCCTACAAGATGATGTATGACAGAGATTTATGAGTTCCAGCGAACTAATACATCAGGTGAAGGAAGCGCATAAGCGGACGGGAGGATCTTGATTGTCAATGACTTCTTAAGAAATTATTGACGACCTTTCCGACCAAGTTCTTACTTAATTTACTTTCTTTTTATCGCTAAAGCAATAGTTCAGATACTAAAAAAAATATTTTTCCAAAAGAAGGGACAGGCTATCTTTTACAAATAAAAAATAGATCAACTATATAAAAAACTAAAAGGCAGTTGTTTAAATAAAAAAAACTAAAAAAGGGATTTTGGCTTATTCACTCAAAATTTTTTTGCGTTCTTTTCGCATTTTCCGAATAAGTGCCTGGCTGTTCGCCTCTTCGGTATTCAATCCTTGCAGCATACGCAAGACTCGATCTCGTACGCCATTTACATTGGACAGGGCATTTTGGATTTTCTGTTGGATGACCCAATCTGAAATAAGATTGTCAAAAAACACATCCATAAAACGACTAAAAGAATCCAACTCTATATTTAAATTTAATCGTTCAACATGATCGTAAACATCGCGTAGCTCTCCTTCAAAACGATTGAGTAATTGTTGAGCCAGATAAGCTCTTTCTCGGGCGCGGTCAATATTAGAATGTTTAAAATGAGCAGTACGCGCTCCACCTTTTCCCATATCCCAACGTCCCCAGTTTCGGGCAGTTCGCAAAAATCCGAGCATCTGTTCCAACACATTGAAAGCTTCTTTTCCTACTTTCATCGCTTCTCTAACTTCTCTGATAATAAAGTCCTGGCGTTCTATCTTTTGCTGAATTTTCAACAATTTTTTTCCTCCCCGAGCATTGCCTTTGATGATTTCGCGTTCTCGTTTTTTCAACAATTTCTCTAAGCCAGCCCCCAGATCCCCTTTGTCCGTTAACTTTTCTTCTAATACTTTTTTCTCGTATTCCAATAACTCTACCGTTTTCTGATGCTCATCATACTTAAGAGATGCTTGCAAATATTCCTGGCGTTCTTTTTCCATCTGCTCTTTCTTACTGCCGAGCACTTTATGAAAAAGAGATTTCAAACTCAATTTTTCTAATTGATCCAAGTCCTCATATTCCTGTTCCAATATTTTCACCAACTTACTTTGTGCCGTATAAGCCGTCGTCAATCGCACTTCCAGACTTTCCAGGTGCTTTTTGACTTTATCAATTTGCCTAACCTCTTCCAAGGTTTTTTTTATTTGCTTTTGTAGCTCACTCATGGATGGATTTTTTATTACTAAACTTGGCTTTGTAAATTTACGGATCAGCTAAAGTAAATATTTTTTTAGCTACTTTACAGGCTGATTGATAAAAATTAAATCAAAGCACCATGTCTGATATCTTTTCCCCTTCCACCATTGCCCGCTTCCGTGCAGAAACCGATGGCGTACAACACGTCAACCATCTCAATAATGCCGGAGCCGCGCTGACCCCTAATAAAGTCAGAGACCGTGTCTTGGATTACTTAAAGGAAGAAGCTTTGCAAGGAGGCTATGAATCGGCCGCCAAACATCACGAGGAATTACAAGCAAGCTATGAGCATATCGCCCAATTTATCAATGCCAAATCTTCCGAAATAGCTTTGCTAGAAAATGCGACGGTCGCCTGGAACATGGCCTTTAGTTCCATTCCGTTTAAGGCAGGAGATATTATCTTAACGACAGAGGTGGAGTATGGTTCTAATTTTATCAACTACCTAAAAGCTAAAAAAGAAAAGGGCGTCGTTCTACAAATCATTCCTGAAGATGAACAGGGGAATATCGACCTCCTTGCCCTGGAGAAGATGATCCATGATCGTGTTCGCCTGATCTCCGTCACGCATATGCCTACTAGTGGCGGAATCGTCAATCCAGCCAAGGAAATTGGCGAATTGGCAGCGAAGCATGGTATTCTTTATTTGCTTGATAGTTGTCAATCGATTGGGCAGTTGCCGATGGATGTGCAGCAATTAAAATGTTCTTTTCTAACTGCTACAGGTCGAAAATTTTTGCGAGCGCCCAGAGGAACCGGTTTCCTATATGTCAACGCCAATATCATTGATCAATTATCCCCGCCTTTTCTAGACCAACATGCGGCAGTATGGCAAAAGGAAGACCAATACCAAATGCATCCTGGAGCCCAACGTTTTGAAAACTGGGAAAACAATAAAGCTTTGCAACTCGGGCTTTCTAGTGCGGTGCAATATGCCCAAGAAATCGGAATGGAAAATATCTGGAAACAGATTCAATACCTGGCCAATTATTGCCGAGCGGCTTTGTCAGAATTGAAGCAGGTAGAAATTTTGGATCGAGGAAAACACCTCGGAGGGATCGTTACTTTTCGGCATCAAAAAATGGCGCCTTTTGAACTCCAGGCTTTGTTATTGGAAAGCAAAATCAATACTTCTGTAAGTGTACAGCGTTCTACTTTATTGGATTTGAAAAAGCGAAATATAGAAACCTTGAATCGAGCTTCTATCCATTATTACAACACCACTTCGGAAGTTGATCAATTGATTCAAGTACTTCAAAAAGTATAAGCAACATATGCTCCAATGAGGTAATTCCGCAAGTACCTAACGACTTCTTTACCTAGACCGAGTTCAAAGGGAGTAAGATTAATGTTCTCAGAATTATCGTAGAAAGGGGTTAAGCTAAAAGAGTATCTGCCACCGATACTAAAATTCGGAGTAAACTGATACCCAAGACCTAAAATCAAACTCAATTCATTACTTTTAAAATCCAATGCAAGTTCTTCATACTCGACTGCCAATTCCGATTGTACTTCGACAACCTTGGTATTAATTAGTCGACCGTAAGCTATTCCTACGTCTATGTTTACACCTTTCTTTTCTTCCAATGGAAAATAACGCAAAATTAAAGGCACTTCGATGTAAGTCAAATTCAATGCTCTATCCTTATCCCCCATCGGAAAGAGTTCAAAGACACTCCCCTTTTGTTGGTATAATAATTCAATATTAAAATCAATATGTTCTCGCAAAAGAATGGTCGCTCTCAATCCGCTGCTCAGCGCCGCTTTATTAAAGCCATTGAAATTATCGCCATCTACCTGAGCACCATAGGTTCCAAGCAGCATACTCACCCTAAATCGACTATCATTAGTTTTCTTTTTTCTATGTCTTTTTTGAGCATCAATCGTACTGGAACTAAGAAATACCAAAAGAAGAATTAGGGAAAATACTCGCATACTTTTTCATTTTAATAAATTAATGAATTTATCTAAAGCTAGTTAAAAGAACGGTCATCTCCCATCTTTATCTCTCACCATTGACATAAATGCCGCGACGCGGTCATATTCCAGGTCATTTTCCCAATAGCCCTCCTTCTTAAACCAAGAACCAACAATCAAGGCATCACAAACAGGGAAATAATTTTCAGCATTTTCCAGATTCACCCCTGAGCCCGCTAATAAGGGGAGTTTAATTTTTTCTCTCAGCTTCTGAAAGTCTTCCAATTTTGCAGGTTTTCCTGTGGAAGTTCCGGTGATAATCAAAGCATCGCTGCGAAAAAAAGCAGCCGCTTCGGCCGTTTCCAATAAGTCTACATCCTGAGTAATGGCATGAGAACTATGCTTCTTCTTTAGATCTGTAAAAACGGCAATCCCTGCCGCATCAATGGCCTTGCGATAGCGCAGCAAGGTCCCCGCATCTGATTCCATCAAGCCTTCATCGGCCACATGAGCAAAAACAAAACCCTCTGCCCGGATAAAATCCAAACCTCCCGCCTGCGCAGCAGCCAAAGCTTCTTCATTGGCACCAGCCAAAATCTGAATACCACAAGGCAAAACCGTTGCGTCTTTTAAGCCCTTGGCGATCACCGCCATCAGAGCCGTTATTTCTGGACCTACCTTTCTATGAAGATAGGGAATATCGTGCATGTTTTCAATCATCAGGGCATCTATCCCTGCGCGTAGATATATTTCCTGCTCTTCCATGACCTGGTCTATGATCGCTTGTACAGAACCACCGTAACCCGGAGTTCCCGGCAAGGCAGGTACATGAATCATTCCTATGATCGACGTTGGTGCCTGAAATATCTTTTTAAATTTATCCGTCATAGTAACAAAGTACGATAAAGGTTTTTCATCTTCAAACATCTAATATTCCTTTTTCCATAGTGCTGATAATTGCTATAGAATTGACATTTATCGATCAGCATTCCTTATTATTGCAATTGCATGAAAAATAAACGTTCTCCATACCTCTCCTACTCTCCAGAAGTAGCCGACGCTATTGCCAAAAAACTTCCTTTGGTCGCTTTAGAATCTACCATTATTGCTCACGGAATGCCTTATCCTAAGAACGTGGAAACGGCCCTAAGTGTGGAACAAATTGTCAGAAAAACCGGAGCGATTCCTGCGACGATTGCTTTAATTGATGGTCGTCTAAAGGTTGGACTAACCGAATCCGAAATCGATTTGATTGGTCGGGAAGGACAGAAGGTGACGAAATGTAGTCGGCGGGATTTGCCCTTTATCCTCCAACAAAAAAAGACGGGTGCGACAACAGTAGCGGCGACGATGATTGTGGCGGCTATGGCTGAGATTCGTTTTTTTGCAACGGGTGGTATTGGTGGTGTGCATCGAGGAGGAGCGGACTCTATGGATGTTTCGGCAGACTTACAAGAATTGGCGCAGACTCCGGTCGCGGTCATTTCTGCTGGCGTTAAATCTATTCTTGATCTTGAACGAACTTTAGAATACCTGGAAACACATGGCGTTCCGGTGATTGGTTTTGACACCGAGGAGTTTCCTGCTTTTTATACGCGCCAAAGCGGTTTATCCGTAGATTATAAAATCAGTGATCCGGCACAACTTGCCGAAGCTTTGCATATCAAATGGGCGATAGGAATGAAAGGAGGTGCACTGATTGCCAATCCGATTCCGGAGATTCATTCGATGGAGAAAGCGGCGATTGATCAGGCCATTGAGGCGGCTTTGCAGGAAGCAGCGGAAAAAAATATTCGGGGAAAAGCCATCACTCCCTTTCTATTGGCGAAAGTGGAACAATTGACTAAAGGATCAAGTTTGAAATCTAATATTCAGTTGGTGTATAATAATGCCCGTTTAGCTGGAGAATTGGCGGTAGCTTATAGTCAATTATAAAGCGAAATAATCTCCTTCTTCACACTGTCCAAATCCTTCTTGTTTTAAAAGCGCTCTTTCTTTTCCCATCTTTAGAACTGGATTGGTATGATTGAAATGAATAAAATGGATTTTGTTTTTTTCAACAAGCGGAAGCTCTGCAAAAAGCGCTCTACTTTCTTCGATAAAGGGGTGCGGAATTAATGCCATGTCCCGTCCGGGGATTTCTCCGTTCTCAAAAAAAGTACCATCAATAAACGCAAAATCTACTTTGGCCAATTCCTCTCGGATATCTAAATCCCAACGTTCCCATTTATCAATATCCGGAATAAATAAAGCAGAGGCTTTGGTCCCTTCTATTTTAAAACCGACCGTTTCGGAAAATTCATCTCGATGTGGGACCAAAAATGGAGTAAGTTTTAAACGTTCATTCAGTTGGAAAGTCGAGTCTGCTTTTAGTTTTTGCAATTGAATATTTTGCAGGGCTACTAACTGACTCCACGGACCATTGTCCGTCAAATAACTGGTCATCCGAGGCATCGTCCATACCGCTGCATTTTTTGCCCCCATCGCTTCTCTCCCCAAATTCATCAAACCCGTGTAATGCCCCATGTGAGCGTGGCTTATAAAAATACCCTTGGGTAAAACGCCTGCATCCTGACCTAATTCTTGATTGAGCAATTGCAATTGATCTGGAAAATCTGGTGTTGCTTCAAACAACCAGGTTTCTTTGCTTTGCGGATCTACTAAGCCCAGACAGGTCACCATCTTGCGTTGTACTTTTTGTGCCCAAAGATCGCGACAACAATTTTTCTGACAACCCGCCTGCGGATAGCCTGCATCCTGAGCAATCCCCAGCACGACTAGATAAGGACTATTATCAGGGGCTAGGATTGATGCTTCTACAGAGCTTTCTTCTGAAGGTGTACAAGCGCTGAAGGTCAGCAAGGTTAAACACAAGAAGAAATATTTTATCATCGTTCGCATCTCTGATTAAAGTTTTTTTTATTGCTTAGTGCTGTTTAAAACCCAAAAATCCTTAAGCCAATGGAAGCGTCGGTCACTCTGTTGTTAAAGGGATCATTAAAAGCACCATTATTTTCGGTCATAGACAATGGAAGAAAAAAAGACAGCTTGGGTTCGGATTTTACGGTAGGCATAGTTAGCATGACTTGAGCTATTTTTTCGGGCGATAAGACTTCTTCCCAAACCTGTAATTCTGCGATTCCTCCTCTCCATCTATTTTGTTTTCCTCCACTAGAAAAAGGACAGGCAATACCCATTGATTGCTCATTGGCCAAACCATCTGGTCCGAAGGAAATATCGATGGCTTTTTCTGGAGCGATTCCATCTACATAAGTTTTGACCGTATAAGAACCAGAACCTGTTGGATAAAAAGTCAACATCAGAAAACACCATTTTTTTTCTTCCAATTGTATGCCCGTTTCGACACTTCCTGCTGTGGTACTGATCTTTAAATTAGCAGGACAGGAAAGCGTAAAAAAGGATCCCGTTTGCGAGGTGGTTTCTTCTGGTTTATTGTAAGAAAAGATATAAGCGGATTGGGCGGAAGTCGTCAGTTCTGAATCGCCGTTTTCTTTTTTCAGGGTACACCTTTCTTCTTGCAAGGTTGGTTGCTGCCATTTGATCCAAGCGCCCATGGAAAAGCCATTTTCAATCTGTCGAAATGCTTGAAATTTTCGAATGACTAAAAAGGAATCGCCTTTGAAGTTTAAAGCAAAATTTTCATTGATATAGTTGGCCATTTTTACAATTAAGTCTCTGTTTAAAATAAGTTACTAATTTGATGTTTCGAAGTTACAAAAAGATTTGTTTAATCAATCCAAAACGGCTTGCGCTAGGATTTTTTTTACAAAAAAAGATAGGCCCTAACGTGAAGCTAGAGCCTATCTTTAAAGAATGATTGATCTATACAAGTAAGTATTTTTATTTTAACACGATTATTTTTTCAGCATACTCTTTTCCATTTATATCTCGGACCAAGACGGTATACATTCCCGGGATACTATCTTCTATGGAGAAATAATATTCATGCTTATCCACATCAAAGACTTCTAAAACTTTCTGGCCACTTGAATTAAACAATCGAATCGAATAAATTTTCTCAGGATTTTTTCCTGCATCTGGTCGAATCATTATTTTGGCGTCATCTACAACTGGATTAGGAGTTACCATCAGGCCATCATTCAATGGTTTTTGATTTTTATCCACAATGATATTGAGTACCGTGTTGGTGATGATTGGTGGATTATTATCAAAGAAAATATTCGCTTGATTTTCTACTCGCGTTCCTATGCGTTGATTCGGTTTCATTTTTATTCGATAAGTCAAATAACCGTGGCTCATTGGTTCATTGGCGGTACTGTCTGGCAAAAGAATATTGTCGAAGGTCCATCTCAACAGACCATTTTCCGAAACGGTCAATCGATAAGGATCGCTTGCACTTCCCATCTCCAAGGTACTCACATCCAGGGCATCTGGCAATTGGTCTTCTACGACTACTTGGTTCACCACGGAGTTACCTACATTTTGAAATCTAATTTTATAAGTCAATACTTCCTCATTTCTCACTTCTCCTTCTGGCGAAACCAAGATGTCATTCGGATCTAAAGCACCAATGGCTTGACTTAAATTTTCCATTTGATTATTGCTTAAATCACAGTCATTCCCAAGATGAGAGATTTTAGATTGCAAACTCAAATTGCTACCTAGGATCGCATCGTTGGCAACGAAATCCACAATATAAATCGTCCCAGAACCACCAATATCTAAAGATTTTATTTTCCACACAAATTCATTTCCGTTATTAGAGTCCCAGGGTATAGAAGCTTCTAATGCCTTAATTTTCTCATCTAGTATTACAGTCAAATCTATATCTCGAGCCATTTCTCCTCCAAGGTTTTCATAATGAACTGCGATCATATTCTCAAAGCCAATACGATGCGCAGTAGCAGACACTTCGACTGTTAAATCAGGATCAGAACAAGTTGGAGATTCGCTAAAATTGAATCCACAATATTCTCCACCAAGACTGGTTACGTTCACATCATGAGTGATCTGTCCGGTTGGACAAGAAGGCCTCCAATTGCCTCCTTCTACCTGTGAAATCACATAAGACCCTATTCCCAATGGAATCGTATAATCTCCATTTTCATCCGTAAAAACCGTCAAACCTCCAGGCTGAATTTCCAATTCTATATTGGGCAAACCAACTTCTCCTTCGTCTTTTACACAATTGTTGTTTTCATCGTAAAAAGCAGTTCCACAAACCTCGCTGCCACTTTCTTCTCGGATCGTAATACAATCATCTACTGCTTGTCCTTCTACAACCTGGCGATATCCCGAAGGCCAAATAACCAAAATAGAATCAACAACCGCAGCATTCCCCAAACCAAAAAGGGCTTTTAATTCACTCTGCCCTCCGACTCCTCCACCGGTCTGTGAAGTAACCTCTCTGGTCTGCCAGGTATCCATTCCAAAAACATTTGCTTTGACTTTTATTTTTGCACCAATACCTGAAGCATTAGAATTGGTACCGACCAAACTGACACATAAATTCGCTTGGCATTCTCCATTTAAGTTTTCATACAAAAAGTTGGCACCATCATCATGGTTGGCCACATACAAGTCGACGTCTCCATCATTGTCATAATCTGCCCAGGCTGCTCCGAAGGAATTGCCACTATCATTTGTCATTTCATTATTTACCCGAGTGAATGTTTTTCCGTCATCATTTCTATAAAGAAAATTATCATTTCCTGAATCATTGGAAACATACAAATCCAAATCTCCATCATTGTCATAATCCGCCCAGGCGCTTCCGTGAGAGTGGCCGCCATCGCTTACGATACTTCCGCTAGTTTCTTTGATAAATCTTCCATTTCCATCATTGGTATAGAGAAAATTATTTTGATTACCAGCGTTGGATACAAAAAGGTCCAGGTGACCGTCATTATTATAATCCCCCCAACTGGCACCTACGGATTGTCCACCATCATTTACGATAGCTCCCGTTGTGATTTTTTCGAATCGTCCGGCTCCAAGGTTTTTGTATAAACTGTTATTTTCAAGATTGGTATTGCTTACAAAAAGATCGGGATAACCATCGTTGTTGTAATCGCCCCAAGCTCCACTGACGGAAGAAGTAGCTTCTAATACTGGTGCGGCACCCGTAACTTTTTCAAAAGTACCGTCTCCGTTATTGTGATAGAGTTGATTGAAACGAGTCGCAAAGAAATCGGCGACAAAGATATCCAGAAAGCCATCATTGTCGTAGTCTATCCAGGAAGTACTGTGAGCATATCCTTTGTCAATAACGGAAGGATCATTTTGGATACGAGTAAAAACGCCATTGCCTTCATTTCGGTATAAGAAATTGACAAAACCAATGTTGTTGGCTACATATAAATCGAGCAAGCCATCGTTATTAAAATCTCCCCAACTAGAGGCAAGAGAACTTGCCAGGTCTGTCGTTATTGCTTCACTGTTTACTTTAACGAAAGTATTGTTTCCTTCATTTCTATAAAGGGTATTCGGTTTGTCTACATCATAATTGGTGGTAAATAAATCGACCAAACCATCATTATTAAAATCCCCCCAACTTGCGGACCAGGTATTTTCGATCTCTGACAAACCGATGTTTTGTGGTGTTTCAAAAACACCAAATTGAGACACTAAATAACAAGCACAATCTTCCGATTGAACAGCAGCATTTTTACTATCTCCTGCTCCTTGCCCAGCCACTCCTGCGGAAACAGGAACACCGTCGGCATCTACCGGTCCAGAAAGCATTTCGTTTTCAATATCATTGGATGCTTGTGTTCCTCTAAACGTTCCACCACCTTCAATCGCATCGATACAATTATCTCCATCACTATTCAAATCCAAATGATCGGGAGTACCATCATTATCGGTATCGCATGCTACCACTCCTTTAAAGGTAATCCGGTCTATTCCGTGAAAATCACGGGCAGTGATTCTTGTCAAACTCTCATAAACGACTGTTACGGTTTGTACAGGACTAGTGGTATAAAATCCGATAGTTGTTTCCAAATTGTGGCCAGCATCCAATGTGCCTCTTAGGACATTATTTTCATCATAGAAACTCACCGCCCCTTGATTTCCTGCTCCTATCACTCTACCTTTTAACTTGGCAATAAGTTGATTTTCTGCAAAAACAGAATACTGTACTTCCTCCGTTGAACCTTCATTTCCAAAATCAAAAATATCCACCCAATCAAAGCTAAAGTATTCAACAGGATTATCAAATGTAAAGTCAAATTTATAAGAATTTCCAGATTCCACCGGAGCATTCGGAGTCATTCGAACAGCATTTCCATTGTTACCTGATTGATAAAAATCAGAAGTTGATAGGCTCATGACAACTCCTCCTTCCCATGCGGCATCATCCAATGTAATGGAGCCTCCATTAAAAGAAGCAATGTTTCCCGAAACGCCCCAGTCATTATCAGAAATGGAAATCTCATGTCCTTCAAAAAGAATGGCTCTTTCAAAACCAGATTCTTTCGCACCATTTCCAGTGGTATTATTTCCAATCGCATATAAATCAAAAGCTCCGGTAGTCCAATGAACGGCATCAGGCTCTGGTAAAGTTATGCCTGCTAAGTTTGGACATTCTTCTACGTCCAGAATTCCATCATTATCATTGTCTAAATCATGCCCATCGCAAATACCATCTTTATCAATATCGGATTGTTCGTTTGGATCGGAAGGATCACAATCTTCTCCGTTGATAATACCATCATCATCGCAATCTGCATTCACATCCGACAAGTCGCAAGCGGTAAGTACACAAGTACTTCCTGCATCAATTACTATTGCTCCTCCATTTCCCCAATTTTGATTGTTGGTCGTGGTAGTCCCTGTTCCAGAATTGTCAATAAGGTTGGCTGCAATCGTTGCAGTAGACCCATTGGCCACAAAAACCACTTCGGCAACTTGCCAGTCATCTCCGGCAGCTGTTCCATTTCCAAAAAATTCTGAAATTTGTCCATCTACAATTATTTCTAATCCACCACCAATAAAAGAAAAAGTTCTGCCATTGTTTCTGGTGTATACCATTGTTGCTTGTTGCCATTGTAAAGTTATAGCATAGGTGGTACCGGAAGACAATCCAGACAAGGTAGTCGTCCAACCTTCATTAGTGGAATTACTGGAATCTAAAAATAAACCCATTGCACCTCCATCTACAGAAGCACCTCCGATATTAGATACCACATAGTCTGATCCAAATGGGTGTACTCCATCTCCCTGAATCATATCTGGTGTTCCTTGTCCATTGACGGGACTCCATCCAACAGGATAGCAGGAATAGCAACTAGGGCCACTTATCTGAGGAAGATCTACACAGGTATTCGCACTTAACTGCCCAAGCAAAGTCAAACACAAAAGACCAAAACTCCAAAAGTGTTTTAGCCTAAGAATCTTGTGAAAATTTTCTTTAGAAAAAGAACCAAATGCACTCAAAGAAGAAATTCGATTAATCATTACCCGCATAGCATGGTTTATTTTATAAATATTGAAATCATCTATGTACCAGTTGGATACATACACTTGCAAAGTTCACGTCACGATTGAGGGAAAATTCATCAATTAATCTAGACCATTCCTTTACAGTTGGGAGGTATGGGTGAAATTTAGTACGGGGGGAGTGGATTCTCTGAGTTGTTATGCCTTATCCACTACGAAATACGTGCCTACAATGGTTGATGAAGCCTTGGAATTCAAACATTAAGTGACAAGGATAAAGTAAATAAAACACTACAAAACACTATAAACAAGCAACTTATGGCATTTTTTTGTGCCTAAATTTGAACTTTTCGATTTTGAATGTTACACTAAAGCCATTTTTTTCAAAAAAAAAATCCTAAATATCTCATTTACAATCCATTGAGAACTATTCTGTGACATCAAGCCCGAAATAAATTTACATTGTCAAAAGCATCCACTACAGCAAAAGCTCCATTTTACAAGCAAAAAATTCATTTTCTGCAAGCGAAGCTACAAGTAGTTGCTCTTCCTACCTTTGCCATTTGTGTCTTTCTTTTTCTGCCCCATTATCAAATTCCCAGGAGTAATGTTATATAGTCCTTTCGGATTCTTACTCTTTTGTGATTTATCGCTTGCAAAATCTTTTTTAGGAACTTTCTTTTTTTCCTTGCTGTAATAATGAAATTGATCCATACAGAAAAACCTTCCTTATGCATTTAGAAGCCCAATCCTTTCACCTGCGTCCCTGGCAAAGAGGAGATGAAAAATCTCTGATAAAAAATGCCAACAATAAAAGAATATGGAATAATTTGCGGGACTATTTTCCACATCCTTATACACAGGAGGATGCGGAGAGTTGGATCCACTTGCAGGAGAATGCAGGGAAATTGAATAATTTTGCGATTGAGAAAGAAGGTTTGGCAGTAGGAGGAATAGGATTGACCCCTGGTACAGATATTTTTAGCAAGAATGCGGAGATTGGTTATTGGCTTGGGGAGGATTATTGGGGCCAAGGGATCGTCAGCGAAGCAGTAGCTTTGTTGGTAGCATATGGATTTGAAGAATTGGGTTTTGAGAAAATATTTGCGGGTGTATTCGCTCCTAATATTGGATCTATGCGGGTTTTGGAAAAAGCAGGATTCGTGAAGGAAGCCATTCTAAAAAAAGGAGTCTTTAAAAATGGCGTCTTTTTGGATGAACATTATTATGCCATTTGGAAGCAGTAATCAGGATAACAAAATGAGTGAGAAGAATAAAAATAAAACATCAAAAAAATGGTTGATCTCTAGAATGAAAACTTCTGGGAGCAAACGAAGATATGTTTATTCAAAAGATTATTCAGACACCAGAAACGCTAAGAAAAATCAATCCTTTGAATCTTTACCTAGTCATGAGTCGATGTCGAAGTCTCTTGAATTTTACAATGGAAAGATCAACACCGATTTACTCAAACGATTTTTAGCGACTCAAATTGACAGGGAGTGGGATGTAGTCTATGCGGAAGTCCTGGCACGTATCCCGAACAAACTATTGGAATACAAAGATCTGATCTATTGGTATGTCGCGGATAAGGTGGAATTTCGTGCAGGGCAATTGTGGAATTTGAGAAACCAAAATTTCATCCAAACGAATACCGAAGCGCCTTTTGTTTTTAAAAGAAATTATAGGTTCCTTCCTTTCTACGTAGATCCTCAAACCCATCGACTGCAAAAGATTGGTGATTTTAAATCGAAGAAAGCAACTCGGGATTTATCAGCAGCAGCCTTAAAAGAATACAGGGCAGCACAGCAAAAAGAAAAGCATGCGTTAAGAAAGGATAAGAAGAATAAAAATCAGGAGCAGAACGAGATCGTTCGAACATTGCTCAGCAATCATAAACCTTGCGAAACCAGACCTAACACCTACTTCTCATGAACATAAATTCTGCCCAACTCAAGGATGGCCAAATCATTCAGATCAGAGAAGCTTTTCCACCAGATGCCGCAGCGCTTAATGCCCTGATTGAATGTATCATCAGTACCAGCCCATACACCCTCACTACTCCTGCCGAATTAAAACTCGACACCAATGCCCAGGCCAATCGAATTGATCAATTTCAAAAAGAAGAGGGATCGGTTATTTTTTTGGCAGAGCTCGGCAATCAGTTGGTTGGTTCTTTAGATTTCAAACGCAATACTAAAATACGGAATCGCCATTGGGGAGAGTTTGGAATGGGAATGCGGCCTGCATTTAGAGGATTGGGAATGGGACGAATTTTATTGCAGGAATTATTGGAATGGGCCAAACAACAAACGGATCTTGAAAAGATCTGCCTGGGTGTTTATCCGCAAAACAAAGCTGCTGTACATCTTTATCAGAGTATGGGATTTGTAGAAGAAGGTCGCCTGGTGAAGGCGATCAAAAAAGGACCAGATGATTATTTCGATGAAATCCGAATGTATCAATTTGTTTAAATCAATTTTATTGGACAGCTGCTTATCTATTGATCAAGACTAGTTCTGTCCGACGATTTCTTTGCTTTCCATCTTCTTGAGAATTGGTTGCTTTGGGTCTTGATTCTCCATAATAAGTAATCGACATTCGGCCTTTCTCCAAACCTCTTTCCATCAAGTATTTCTGCACAGCGAAAGCCCTCCGTTGACTCAATTGATAATTGAGTAAATCATTGCCTTCTGCATCGGTATGTCCTTCTAGTTGCAAATGAAAATTTTCATTAAATCTCAATTCATAAGCCAAGCGATCTAACATCGGAAAATATCTTGACCGAATCGTCGAAGCTCCTGTATCAAATTCGATCACTTCTACAGAAATTCTTCGAGCTTCTCCTACTTCCATTGGGCAGCCATTTTTCGTTTTGACTCCATAGATATAAGGACAATGATCCATGATATCAGAGATTCCATCATGATCAGAATCTGGACATCCCAGTAATTTGGGTTCGCCCGGAGTGTATACACATTTGTCCAACTGATCGACTACCCCATCGCCATCACTGTCTATTTCCTGACTTGAATGATTGGCGGGACAACCATAATTATCGGCACTTCCAGACAAACTCGGACAAGCATCCAGGTGATCCCATACGCTATCGCCATCTCGATCATTGCAGCCCTGATAACGCACCAGCCCTGGTTGATACGGACAAAGGTCATTATCATCAGACACTCCATCCCCATCAATATCTCTAATTCCTTTTGCTAAATTTTCTTCTCGTGGACAACCCTCCAGATCGATTTCTCCAGGAATGGTTGGACACAAATCATCTTTATCCAAAACGCCATCCCGATCCAAATCTCTTTCTTTCGGATCAGGTATTCTATTTGATTTTTTCTTTCTCAAGTAGACCATTACTGACAATTCGATAGCACTTCCACTACTTCTCACCACCTTTCGAGCGGAGATATTACTGTCATAGCTAAGTCCAACTTTCCAGTTTTTCTTCCCCAAGCCACCATATAAAATAAAAGCATCTCCTTTTCTAATGCCCAAGCCAAACTCTAATTCTGTTTGCTCGTCCATTTGATAATTTGCTTGTGCACTGATTAGTAACTCTCGGGCTTCCTGTTGGCTCATCCATTGTACTTGAGGATTTAGCCTCAACTCAGAATTGATTTGAAAAAACAAGCCCGCCTGAATGCTGGTTCGCATTGGAAAGCTGACCAGGTCATTATAGAAAGAACCTTCTGGTCGATTGATATGAGCAAAAGATAAACCGACCATTCCTCCAAAACCTTGATTGGTTGGGGATAGTTGGAAACGATAATTTCCTCCTACAGAAAAATCGGGTAACATTTTATTCGTGGTCTCAAAGGTCTCTCCAGAACCCGCCAATGAATTAAAACCATCGACTCCGTATTGGTTGTCATAATTAAAAGCATCTTGGTTGAATTGTTGTTGCACAAAACCTAAGCCTACGCCTAAAGCCAATTCATTTTTTCCTCCTGATAATTTCTTGTGAAAACCCAAAGACAAATTCACTTGGTTTCGTTTAAAACTAGCTTCTCCGGTATCATTTTGATTGACTAAAACACCGATTCCTAAATTCTTTAAACGATAATCCAAAAAAGCACCAAAATGTCGATAAGGACTTGCTCCTTGCGCACCTTGGTTTCGATAATTTATTCCTATTCGGATATCTTGTGGCTCTCCTTCTCCTGTATTGGCAGGATTGGTAAACATAGGTGCATCTTGATACCTTGAGTAATGGCCATCTTGCGCCAGCAACAATCCACTGAAAAACAGAAAACTCAGAAGGGTAAATATTTTTTTCATTTTCTCTTAGGTTATTAGGCTTTATCCTAAAGTGGTATTATCCTCAACGGATTAGGGTAATGTGCCCTACTCTTTTTTCGATCACTCCGGAGTATAAAGTAATTTGAGCAACATAGGTATAGGTCGATGCTTGCGCGTCTTTACCTCTAAAGTTTCCCTCCCAACCTTGCTCTTTATTATTACTTTGAAAAACGACCTCTCCCCATTGGTTAAAAACACTTAGATTGAGTCCTTGGACATCTTCTCCTCGTACGAAAAACACATCATTGATTTGATCTCCATCTGGTGTGAATGCAGAAGGAATATAAATATCTGTAGAGTCTACAATCGGTTGCGTTGGTCCGCCATTGCCTTGTGCTCGAATTTCAATCAGATTAGTCTTAACCAAGGTATCGTGACAAGCATTATTATCTTCGGTGATCAACATGGGGGAATATTTCCCGGCAGACAAATAATTATGAGTGGGTGATTGTTCAATAGAAGTACTTCCATCGCCAAAATCCCAGTAAAAAGAAATAACTCCTAGTACCTCAGGTGTAAAAACTATCGCTCCATCTCCTACTGCTGCGACCGTTCTATTCGTTGTAAAATCTATAATTTGTTTAGGTAAAAAAGTCACTTCTTCTTCTTCGGAAAACAGAATAAGACCAGAAGTATCGTTGACCTGTAGTTGGTAAATTCCATCTTCTTCTACTTCAAAAGTATTCTGGGTCGCTCCATTGATGGCCCAACCATCTAGGAACCATTGGTTGTTGTCCTCATAGTTGGATTGGAGGATTACTTTTTCATTCGGACAGACAAGGGCACTCCCTTCTAAGAAAGTAATGACCGGTTCTTCTACCGGTGGAATAACGTTCACTTCTACCGGAAGAGATTCTCCTATACAACCAAATTCATCTTCGATTTCTACGCTGTAAATACCCGAATCAAAAACGCGAATCAGCGCTGTAATAGATCCATTATTCCACAAATAAGATTCTCCAAAACTAGAGATCAAAGTTACCGAGTCTCCTTGAAAAAACTCCAAATCTCCGACCACACTTATCGTTGGTACAGGAGCAGGAAGAACGGTAAAAGGATAACTAATCGAACTAACTACGCTGCCTCCATTTTGCCCAAGCACCTGAATGGTATGACTACCTGCCGGAATATCATTGATCGTAAAACCAGGATCATTACTTTGCCCTACTTCCACTCCATCTATCCAGAAAGTATAAGCATCAAAAATATCAGGAAAAGCATTTACGGTCAAGGACTCTCCTTCGCAAAGCCTTCCATCTACTGGATTTACAAATTGGATTCCTAAAGACTCTTCATTGAGGTTAATAATTTTTCGGATCAAATTATTATAAGTATCTGCTACAAAAATTTCGTCCAATTGAGAATAGTAAGTCAAGCCTACTGCTCCGCTAAAAGTAGCGGCGGGCCCATCGCCATCCGTTCCTCCTGTTTCACCAGCGGTGCCTACATAGGTACTGACAATGCCTGTTGTTTCTATTTTTCGAATTACATTATTATATCCATCTGTTACGAAGATGTCTCCATTTTTATCGACGGTTACATCCCAGGGATAATTAAAACTAGCTTGAGTAGCCTGTCCATCTTGGCTTCCTACAATCCCGATTCCCGCCACCGTAGATACTTCTCCCTGAGGAGATACCTTGCGAATCAAATGATTCCATTCATCCGCTACGATAATATTTTCATCCAGATCCAAAGTGATTCCATAGGGTCGATAAAAACGAGCATTACTACCTGTGCCATCTTCGGCTCCAGGGGTATAAGGCTTTCCAGCAATGGTACTGACAAAACCTGTCGGACTAATTTTGCGAATGATATGAGTAAGGTGATCGGCTACATAAAGGTTGCCTTGTTTGTCCATGACCAATCCGGTGGGATTTCCAAAAGTGGAGGATTGCCCTTGTCCGTTTCCGGAACCAAAATTTCCGGAGCCGGCAAAAGTACTGACCTCTCCATTGGCATCTATTTTTCGAATGAGATTATTTCGTGTATCTGCTACAAAGATATCTCCGTTTTGTCCTACACAAATTCCCCAGGGTTCATTAAAGGTAGCTTGATCGCCCGGACCGTCGGCACTTCCAGATTCGCCCGTTCCAGCAATGGTCGTCACTGTTCCATCTGCGGCAATTTTACGTATATAATTTCCAAAACGATCTACGATGAATAAGTTGCCTAATGAATCATTAGCGATACCATGTGGATTATTGAATAAGGCAGAATAAGGTTCTCCATCTAAATGCCCTGCGGTTTCCAATACACCAGCGATGGTTATTACTCGTTGAGCGGGTAAAACACTACTTGCAAAAATTCCGAGTAGGAATATTATTTTTTTTAAGAAGGTCTTCATGTACAAGTAATTTTATAAAACGCTCAATGCATTTATTTTACGCTACAGGTAAAATACAATATACTTGAGCTTGTATTCTTCGATCAAATCCACACCAGTAAATACTCCTAGCTTTTTGGCAGAGGTGTATTTTGATTTTTTTAATATTGGGTTTTTTGATTTTGGAAAGACATTTAATTCTCGAGAAAAAGCATTATAAAACGCTGATGTCTTTAGGATAGGTCTTTTTAGGCAGGAGATAAAATCAACATCCGACAAACCATTATCCTCCAAAAAATAGGTTCCTTCTAAATGATCTACTTAGGGGAAAGTAGGAGAAGATTACCAAGTTAAGACTTGCTAATACTATGCCATATAAATAAGTTATTTAGTCTCAAAATAAGGCGCTAAAAGAAATTGATAAAAAGAGCCAGAAACCTAGTAATATCAATACTTTTGGCTTTTAATTCGCTATAAAAAAAACGACATAAATAGTTGCAAACAGCACTAAAAAAAACAAAGGTTTGTGACAGTATACAAATATCTCATATGATATAAATAGATACATTTTGCAAACAATAAAAATAAAGGCTTCTTGTTTTTACGGGCTGGGCGTCCTTAAATTGTGACACTATGGCGGGATGCTGTTAACAAGTCAAATAAAAGGCTATTAGAGTAAACTTTCAAGGTCGCCTTGAATCTCCTGACGGATCCATTCTTTGAGTTGATTTTCTAGTTGTGGGAAGGAATCGGGGAGGTAAGTTTCTTGAATTTTTCCTCCTTGGAGGTAATGGATTTGATCCGCGGTTCCCGTGAGGGAATGGATAATATGGGAAGAAAGGATGATGAGTTTTCCTTTGTCGCGGAGGCGCATGAGGATCTGGAATATTTTTTCATTGCTTTCTACATCAACGCCATTGAAGGGTTCGTCTAGCAGCATGATCGGGCGATCCATGGCCAGCGTTCCCAGGAAGGCTAACTTCTTCTTCATCCCTGTAGAATAGTCTTCCACAAAACGATCCAAGGGCAATCCAAAAATCCGATTCCAAGGGTCAATAGCAAAATCAGGATTGTTTTGAGTCACCAGTTGCAGGTACTCTCTGCCGGTGAGGTAGGGATAAAAATAACTTTGTGTTTCTTGAAAAGCAATATGCTCAAAGGAAAGCGGATTCCCTTGCCAGGTACAAGTGCCGATTCCTGCATGCAAACGCGAATACAAGATATTAAAAAGGGTCGTTTTTCCAGCTCCATTTCGCCCTAAAACGCCATGAATCTGGCCAGCCGCCATCGACATAGAAAGACCACTAAGTACTTTTTCCTTTCCATAGGAAAAATGAATATTTGATAACTGTAGCGCATTATCCATAATAGTAAGCTAGGTTTTTTTTCGCTTTTTTATAATAGACCCAACAATAAAACAAACCTGCCGGAGCCAAAAAAGGAACAATTAAACTTCCAATATAAAGTCCCATGGTAACCTGGTTGTAAGCTTTTCTCCGATTGGGATGCCAATGCGCATATTTGAAAAACAAACAAAATAAAAGGATAGATTCTGCAATCAAAATAGCCACCAATAGCAGATACCAAAACTGACCATGAAACACTAATGACAAGATATAATGAGGAAGCATCAAGCCATGAAAGAACAAAGCTTGCCAATATATTTTTCGTTGAAAAAAGCGATCAAAGGGTTTAAATACTTCCAACAAAGTCTTTTCCTCCAACTCATCAAAGAAGCCTATAGACAACAAAGCCAATAAAATCGTAAAGCCAATCCCAACTCCCATTTGATAACTTCCAACAAGTGCCAGAATATACAAGAGCATCAAACCCCACCCGTACCTTCGAAACCCAGAACGCCATTCAAATGCCATTAGTGGGATAAAAGAAACGGGAAAAGTAGGCATATAATCTCCAATACTTTTCTGAGGAGGACGGATAGCGGCTATGATCGGAAGGATTAAGAAAACCAACAAAACATCCAAAGAACAAGCAATCATCAACAAGCCCACTAAAAGTGGAAGAAAGATTAAAAGATAATCCAGCAAACGATAGATCATCGGGGAAGCACCTAGGCCGTCCAGAAAATCATGGTCCTTTCGTTGAAAATGAAAACTAGTAACTACGAAGAGAAAAGCCAAGGCCGTCATCGGATAATTTCCAGTCAAACTCCTTTCTAATAAACCCAGGATGCCAATCATTAAGATTGGCACAAACAAGCAGACATAAATCCAACCGACGCTCTGCAGCATTCGGAAAGCTTGTTTTAATCGGATCGTGGTATATAAATGGTATTTCTTCATTGGCGAAGCGTAAAAATACACAAGTCTTGAAAAGCTAGCCCTATTCCTTAGACTAAGTTGATGCTTATTTCTATGAAGGTTCCAATTATAGCTCCAAACAGATTCTTGACCAAAGTTTACGAATACTAAAGTGGAGTACCCGAATAGTCATCCTCTAATCTAAGGCGCCACCAAGGCCGCTATATTGTGGAGGCAATCAAAATTATTTACTACAAAATCAATTCAACAATGAAAAATAGAATCGCAAAATCAACCGGTCTACTAATCCTTTGCTGCTTACTTTCTTTTGTCGCTTGCAAACAGCAAGAGGAAGAAGTAGTCTTAGAAGAAGAACTTTCCCCTATCCTAATGGTGCAAGTCAAACAACACCTTTTAGAAGACATTCGCCTTGGAGATGGGGTTCCATTGAACTTAGATGTTTCTATCCGTTGGAGAGTTACGGATGAAGACAATTTTACCCAACAGTTTAATTCGATCAACGCTTTTAACGAATTGATTTTAAGACCTCGTGCGCTGGAACTTTCCAAGATGGTCTCTAATGAATTTACCAGTATTGATTCTGTTTTTTCTACTCAAAGAAATGACTATATCGATGCGATTAAAGGAAGCCTCGAAGAAGGCTTGGGCGAACCAGGAGTTAGCATCAATGAAATTATCCTAGCAGATGTTGGCTTTCCTCCAAGCTATACCAAAGCCATGGAGCAAGCCAGTTTGAAACAAAGAGAACTAGAACGCATTCGCTTGCAAAACATCGTAGACGTCGAGCAATCCGCAGCAGACAAATTAAAAGCCGAAGCTCAAAGCAAAGTCGCCATTGCTCAGGCAGAAGCCAATGGTCGCTTACAAATGATCAATGCCAAGATGGAAGAAAGTCGTAGAAAGAGCGAATTAGCTAAAGCGGAAACGCAAACCCAAGTAGAAAAACTCAAAGTAGCTGCGGAAGCAGAAAAAAGAAAATTAATGGCCCGGGCGGAGCTGGAAAAACAACAAGATTTAAAAGATTTGGAAATTCAAAGACAGCGGGAATTGAATCAATTGGTCATTGAA
>CALLVY010000536.1 GCA_938015925.1 uncultured Saprospiraceae bacterium | reverse complement strand
GCGAAAGAAATGATTCCCATCAAGATCACAATACCAGAGAAGGTATAAGCCATTTTTCTTTTACCCAACCAATCGAAATTGATATTGGTAAAAGCGTTTTGAGAACTACCTGTCCAGAAACTGATATCTTTTCCTCTACCTGTTGTCCAGTAGTCAATCATCAATCGACCTACCAAAACGGCAGTGAAGAGAGAGAATAGTACACCGATGATCAATACAACGGCAAATCCTTTGATAGGACCCAATCCGAAGTAAGCCAATACGATAGCTACCAAGATAGTCGTAACGTTGGCATCAATGATCGCAGAGTAGGAGTGCTGGAAACCATCTTTGATTGCCATCAACATCGTTTTACCTTCTCGCAATTCTTCCCGGATTCTTTCAAAGATGATTACGTTGGCATCTACTGCCATACCCACCGTCAAAAGGATACCGGCAAATCCAGGTACTGTTAATACGGTACCGATAGAAGCCAATGCTCCGAATATGAAAAACAAGTTAAGTAGCAATGCCAATACAGACACGATACCACCTCCACCGTAGTAGAAAATCATAAATAAGATCACGATACCAAAACCAATCAACATCGCATTCATTGATCTGCTGATGTTTTCAGCTCCTAATGAAGGACCAACTAAGGTTTCCTGGATGATTTGTGGTTTGGCAGGAAGTTTACCAATCTGGAGGATTTTAGCTAAATCCTTACCTTCTTGCAAAGTATAAGTTCCAGAGATAGAAGAGCTACCTGACATAATCGGATTGATTACACGCGGAGCAGAAACTACTTTGTCGTCCAATACAATCGCAATCTCTCGGTTGTTATCGTTGGCCGCTTTGGTAGTCATTTGACCCCAGGTACGTGCGCCTTCTCCATCCATCATAAGGGAAACTTCTATTTGCCCAGATTGTGGATTTGGATTGGCACTAGCACGAGTTACGTGGTCTCCTTCTAGAGGAGCAGTATTGCCTTTATCTTTCTTTATGGCATAAAGCTCATAATTAGGAATGGCATCTTCTCCTAAACTTTCATAACCAGTAGCCGGACTTCTTCCCCAAAAGAAAACTAAATCTTTAGGGAACATTTTGGCAATTTCTGGATTATTCAACATCGCGCTAACTTCATCTCGCTCATTTTCTTTTGCCAAGCCCATTACAGACGGAGGCATGGTCGCTTGACCAGTAGCAGAGATGTTTACCGTCAATTTTGACAATAAAGGACCACTATCTCCCAAAGTGTTTTGAGAAGAGAAGGTCGTATCTACAACAGTGGTAGAATCTGTGATATTACCACTTTCATCGTATTGGTATTCTTGACGTTCTGATGTTGTAAAATCAGGAGCATCTTGTTCTACTTGTTCCGTGCCCTTAAGGCTGTTGATCTGTTTCAACTTCTGATCTGCTAATCTAAAGGTTCCACCAATACCGGCATCAGAAATGCGGTAAACATTCCAAAATTCCAATTTGGCAGCATTTTGTAGAAAAGCTCTTGCACGTGCTGGATTGCTGATTCCTGGGAGTTCCACAGTGATCAGGTCACGAGCAGCATCAAGGGAGATATTCGGTTGAATAACTCCTAATTCATCTATACGTTCCTTTAGTAGGTCAAAAGTCAAGCTTACGGTTTCATTCGCTTTGGTACGAATGGTACTAATTACTTCTGAATCCGAAGATTCAATGGTAATTTCCTCTCTGAGGCTCTCATTGGCATAAAAGATATTTGCCATCTTCTTTCCGTCTGTATTAGCTGCTTTAAATGCATCTGCAAAAAGCGTGACGTAATCAGATTGAGAACCGGCCATGGCCCTGGAGGCATTTTCTAACGCTGCTATAAAAGTAGGGTCCTTGGAGTCATTGGCCAGACTTCTGATGAAGTCACGTAAATCAACTTGTAAGACGACAGACATTCCGCCTTTCAAATCTAGTCCCAGCGCGAGCTGCGAACCTTTTAATTCTTGATACGTCCACTTCTTGATCATTGGGATCGAGAAGACTACCTCGTTTGACATTGAGTCCAGGTAGGCACTTCTTGCGGCTTTCTCTTGGGTGTGTTGATCATCTAGATCAGCGATTCCTTGAGTAACACTTTTTGCATAAGCATCTGCAGCTTTCTCTACGCTTCTGGTTGGAAGCATGTAAAAATACTGTAATGCCGATACTAAAAAGATCGCCACAAGAAAGAATTTAATGATACCTTTTCCTTCTTGCATGTGTTAAAAAATTTACTTTTATAAAATGTGTTAGAAAAAACTCCGCAAATATAAATGTTTTCAAACAGAATTGCTCGAAATGACTAGAAATCATCATACGAGTTCTGTTAGAATTCATTTATCCTAATGTTTATAGGGGCTTTGGCCATTTTTTTATTGGCCGAGGACTCCTGATTTTGGTTCAAAAAGGAGAAAAAACCGCTCTAAGCATTAATTGTTACTATTTAAAATTGATTCTTTGACTTTATTCTGTGCTGAGCACAGCGTTTATCAAAGAACGTTTAAACCTAAAATCATACCCAAGTACAATTATACTAGATGATTTTGGATAAAATGAATTTTATCTTTAAACAGTATCTTTTTTTATACGAAACTACCTCTGGAAAGTTGTAAGTTTTGGGACTAACCGAGGATGGAAATAGGAGAGGAGGATTTGTTAAGTCCGCAAATTATCCTATTTTTCCGCTCAAAGCAAGTGTGCTTTCTAAAAACCATTCTAAAATCATTAAAAACCTAAGGAATATGGGATTATTTTCTTTTTTAAAAAATGCTGGTACCAAGGTAATGACGAAAAAAAATGTCAGTACCGTTGATACAGAAGAAATTAAAAAATTGCAGGAAGAAGTTCTTCGCAAGCAAAAACTGGTCTTGTTGAAAGGAATTGTGACTAGCATGAGAATCAAAGTTGAAAACCTTGAATTGGATTATGATGATGAAACGGTAACGGTTTATGGTCAGGTAGAAAAACAAGCCAATAAGGAGAAATTGATTCTTGCATTGGGAAATGTTGCGGGAGTAGCTGCGGTAGATGATCGGATTTCTGTAACCAATCCTAAGCCAGAAGCAGAGTTTTACATTGTAAAACGAGGAGATTCTCTTTCCAAGATTGCGAAGCAGTTTTATGGAGATGCTACGAAGTACAAGAAAATTTTTACGGCCAATAAACCAATGTTGAAAGATCCTAATAAGATCTTTCCTGGTCAGACTTTACGTATTCCTAAGTAAATAAGTACTATTTACGGTTCATAAGAAAAGGATTCAAGCTACTTAATAGCCTGAATCCTTTTTTTATTGAGATGTCTGAATGGAAATCTAGCTTCTCGAAAATTGCTCCATCTCGATTTTTAGCATTCCATAAAGCTCCGCCATCCAATGCGGACAAGCAAAACAAGCGTCCCAGCTTTGATCTTTGCGGATATCATTTGGAAGAACCAATACCTTAGACTGCTTACTTTGGGCCAGCCATTTTTGCAAGGGCGGGTGCTTTTGCTGCCAGTTTTGGAAAAAAAGCTCCCGTTTTAAAGTCTTTTTTCCCAATTTAGATTGATAAAAGACATTCGGAAATTCCAGGCCCCAATCCTGATCGAACTTCTTCAATGGATAGGAACCTATCGGAAAATCAATGGACTCCTTGAGCTGAAGCAATTCTAAGAAACGTGGTTTTTTAGTTTTTCCATCCGTCCAAACCTCTATTTTCCCTTCTTTACAAAACAACAAATATTGAATAGCAGATGAATCAAGCAAAGGACTTATAGCTTCCACTACTTTTTCTTGTTGCGTCAACCCAG
Organism: uncultured Saprospiraceae bacterium; assembly: GCA_938015925.1. Classification (GTDB taxonomy): domain Bacteria; phylum Bacteroidota; class Bacteroidia; order Chitinophagales; family Saprospiraceae; genus CALLVY01. The sequence continues at coordinate 8,904 of CALLVY010000536.1, read as the reverse complement.
CAGGACTTTCCTGGGATTGACAGCTTCCTAAGAGCAGAAGACTTAGCGAGCATAAAAAATAAAAGCTGGATTTCATGGATTTATTCATTTAAGGCCCAATCGTATTCGACAAATTCGATTTTTGCATTATTATCGATTGGTTCGGTCGAATATTTATTCAAAAAGCTGATCAAATCGCCAAAATCTTCTCCATACCAATCAAAAATCTTGGATAATTTTACCTTCTTTGCGCTGATCTCATTGAGCGAACCATTGATAAAAGCTTTGGTTTGTTTTTCAAAATTGCTGTTGAGATTGGCCGCTGTCCAGGCACGATTGAGTACGGGAGGACAGGATTTGGCTGCGCAATTGACCGCAAAGTGAATTCTAGCATCCTTAAACTGAGGACGCAAGATGTTGTTTTCAATATCATTGAGCGAATAAGTATCTGTCCCAAGTTTGATCCATTTGCGATCCCAAGGTTTCCCTCCGTTTAATTTGGTAATACTTGCCACTGGATAATTGTCAATAATCAGTTTGATGGTATAAGCATTATAAGCATTGATCCAATAAGCCATTTTTTTACCTCGCGACCAATCACTTTTTACCGGATTCGCTGCTAAATCTTTCAGGTAATCTTCAAATTTACTTTGCTCTCCTTTGATGCCTTTATAATTGACCTTTCCCGATGAACTGACATGCTTTCGCAATAATTCATCCCAAGAAGTATGACTAAAAGCCTTGGGGGCAGGTGCTTTTTCTACCGCTACCTTTTCTGGAGTTGGTTTTGTTTTTGGTTTTTCTGCAACAGGAGTTGGAGCCGGAGTTGGGGTAGAAACGGTGGTACTTGCTTTGGGTTTACTTGCCGTTTCAGTAGTTGTAGAAGTCGTTTTGGCGATTGGTTTACTTTCCGCTTTTGTTGGGACTGCTTTTGCAGGCTGGTTTGTTTTGGGCGCTGCCGCCTTTGTTTTTACTTCTTTTGAGGCTAAACTTTCTGCTTTCTCTTCGGGTTCTATTAGCTCAGCAATTTCCGTTGTAGCCTTATCGACTGCTGCCGGGACTTCTTCTGGTGCCGTATTTGGGCTTTGGGCGCTTGCTGACGCTGTTTCAGGAGCCGTATTCGCTGGTGAATTGGGGGTTTTTCCTGTATTATTGCAAGCCAAAAACAGCAATAGGAATAAAGGAATGATTAATTGAGAAAAACTACGCATAAGAAGTTTGGTCTAGGGTTTTGAAATAAATGTTCTAAGCTAAAACCACCGAAAGAGGGGCGGAGTTGTCAGGGAATGGCAATTATGTTAGCCATCTGACAATTTTAACAAAAAAATAATAATTTCCTGCTTATTGTGTGAATTAGTCAATAAGCCTTTTGAAAGAAGTGGCTTTTCGAGTAAGCGATGTACTTGGCTAGAAGTCGGCAGAATGTGATTAAATTTGGTGTTTGCTCCTTTGGTTGGAAGTACTTAAATTTAGTAGCTTTACGTTTAGTTTCGACGACTAGATATCCAATACATTGTAAAATAAATCTAAGACAAAAGCAGTAGCGAGTTAATTTATTAAACAGCTACAAAATTAGATAGACAGCAGTAAGCTGAGATTCTCTAAAAATAAAAGGAAGCTATTAGAATAAACGCTAATTTAAATCAACTTCCATAAATAATACGACAAAGAATGTCTGTAAAAGTAGAAGGTCTGACTAAAATATATGGTGCCCAAAAGGCAGTGGACGGAGTGAACTTTGAAGCGAACAAAGGACAGGTACTCGGATTTCTTGGCCCCAATGGGGCGGGAAAAACGACAACGATGAAAATACTGACCTGTTTTATTCCGCAAAGTGCGGGCAAGGCCTATGTCTGTGGTTTTGATACAGCGAAAGATCCCATGGAGGTCCGGAAAAGAATTGGCTACTTGCCAGAGCACAATCCACTCTACAAAGACATGTACGTCAAGGAGTACCTTCACTTTATCGCGGGGCTTCACAAAATCCCCAATCGCAAAAGCCGAGTAGAGGAGATGATCGAAATGACGGGGCTTACGCGCGAGCAAAAAAAATTGATCGGTGCCCTTTCCAAAGGTTATCGACAAAGAGTTGGCTTGGCTCAGGCGATGATGCACAACCCTGAAGTATTGATTCTTGACGAACCGACCTCTGGTCTTGATCCCAATCAATTGGCAGAAATCAGAAAATTGATTGCTGATATCGGAAAAGAAAAAACGGTTTTGTTTTCTACCCACATTATGCAAGAGGTTCAGGCACTTTGTGATTGGGTAGTCATTATCAATAAAGGGAAAATTGTCGCGAATAATAATATCGATAGTTTACAGCAGTTGGTTAGTGGAGAAATGGTGGTGACTGTTGAGTTTCAAACGAAGGTGAAAGAAAGTGAATTGCTAAAGATAAAGGGAGTGAAAGAAGTCAAAGCAGTTTCCAACCATCGCTATCAATTGGTGGCTGATTTGAAAGATGATATTCGCAGCGATGTTTTTCGATTTGCTGTGGACCATAATTTAATTTTGTTAGGAATGAATCAAGAGGTGTTTAGTGTAGAAGATGTGTTCCAGCAATTGACGAAATAATTTTGTACAAGCCCGCTTACTTACTAAATTAAAAATGAGAATTATTTTAATTCCTATCTTTTTGAGCTTGTTTTTTACAAGTTTGATTGCACAAGATACCATGGTCGTCTTGGGTAAGAATTTTCAATTTGAAGATGGAATCTATTTTTCTCTGGAAGATTTTCAAAACAACCAACCCAGTCTTACCTGGGAAGAAGTAGAGGCCGTCGTTTATTCTAATCCACAGAATTTTATGACTCAGGTGCAATACATTAAGAATGGAAAAACAGAGGACGCCAATTTTTTGGATTTAGGAAAAATATGGGGATTAAGTCTTGGAGGCATTCCATACATTCGATTGGAAAAAGAAGAGGTCGATAAAACGATGACGGTTTTTGCAGGGCTTCGAATGCGAGGGAAAATTTGCTATTTTAATTATGAAGAAGAAGTGACCAGGCAATTGGAAATGCCCGTTTACAATCCACATAATCAAAAAGTTTTTCGCACAGCGATCATAGAGAGAAAGCAGACTTTAATTCATGAAAAAATGCTGAATTTTGAAACCGGAGCAATTGATGATTTTAATCCTCAAAATTTTATCCGTTGGATCGTAGATGATGAACGACTGGTAGAAACCATGCTCGAGATGACTGCTTTAGAATTGGAAGAAAAATTATTTAAATGTTTATTGATATATGTTGATCGAAACGAAGTGAAGGTCAATTTTTTTGAGCAGGATTAAACAAGCTCCTATTTAAACAGTACGAAACCTAATTATGCTGAGTATATTTTATAAAGAAGTCAATGCCATTTTTAGCTCGCTAATCGGATACATTGTGATCGGTGTTTTTCTGATTTTGATGGGGCTGGTGATGTGGGTATTTCCTGATTACAGTATTTTGAATTATAGCTATGCTACTTTGGATCAGCTGTTTGGTATTGCGCCGTTTATCTTTTTGTTTTTGATTCCTGCCATCACGATGCGATCCTTTGCGGAGGAACAACAAACGGGAACCATTGAACTATTGGCCACCCGCCCGATTACAGAGATGTCAATTATTTTGGGCAAGTATTTTGCTTGTCTGATCTTAGTTCTTTTTGCTTTACTTCCAACCTTACTGTATTATTATTCGGTACACCAATTGGGCTCTCCTGTTGGGAATTTGGATTCTGGAGCCATTATGGGATCTTATTTTGGATTGATTCTTTTGGCTGCTACTTTTGTAGCCATTGGTATTTTTGCTTCCTCTCTGACGAATAATCAAATTGTCTCTTTCGTCCTCGCCGTTTTCTTGTGCTTTTTTGTGCAGTGGGGATTTTATTTTATCAGTAGTCTTCCCATTTTTGTTGGAAAAGTAGATGATATCGTACAGATGATTGGTATTGATTATCATTACAATTCTATAAGTCGAGGATTGATTGATTCGAGAGATGTGATTTACTTTTTATCGGTGATTGTTTTGTTTTTGATTTTTACAAAAACGTCACTCGAACGCAGAAAATGGGAGGGAGGTTTTTCTTTTCAAAATGTATTGCAAACCATCCTGATGGCAGGTATTTTGATTTTTATCAATATTCTGGCTCAACCTTTCTTTGGACAATACGACCTCACCGAAGAAAAGCGCTATACGCTTACTGAACCTACGGTGAAGTTACTCGAAGATCTAGAAGAGCGAATTTATATTCGAGTCCTCCTCGATGGTGAATTCCCCGCTGGATTTAAGCGTTTGCAAAAAGCTACGCAGGAATTATTAGGAGACTTCGTTAGTAAAAATGGCTTGATAGAATATAGTTTTGAAAATCCTTCAGATGGTACTGTGGATCAAATCAATGAGACGAGAAATACCTTAGCAGAGGAAGGAATCATTCCCACAAATCTTCGCGTAAAAGCAGCAGAGGGAACCAAAGAATTATTGATTTATCCTTGGGCCATCATCCACTATAAAGATCGGAAAATGCCCATCAATCTTTTGGAAAATGAAATGCTTGGCGTACCAAGCGAAGTGGTACTCAATAACTCTGTCGGACTACTGGAATATAAACTCGCCAACGGAATCCAAAAAGTAAAATTATACAATAATCCTACCGTCCTTTTTACCCAGGGACATGGCGAATACCAGCCTCAAGAACTCCAATCTTTTGTCAAAGAATTGGCGGAGTTTTATGAGGTCGGATTTTTGCCATTAGATAGTGTGATTAATATTAGCCAAAACATTAAAGTCTTGGTCGTAGCACGACCCCAAACGGCTTTTTCAAATACAGACAAACTCAAATTGGATCAATATGTAATGAACGGAGGAAAAGTACTTTGGCTGGTCGATAGACTTGGGGTGAGCCTGGATAGCCTTCGGTCATCCGGTGATTTTCTACCCAAAGATTATCCACTCAACCTGGAGGATCTTCTTTTTAATTATGGTGCTCGGATTCAACCCAATCTGGTGCTCGATCTCGAATGTACTCGGATTCCTCTGATTAGTGGTCAGTTGGGTTCTGGAAATCAATATGATCTTTTTCCCTGGTACTATCACTTACTGGCTGCGCCTACTTCAGACCATCCAATTGTCAAAAGCCTGGATCGACTCAATCTCTTTTTCCCAAGCACCATTGATACCATAAAAACCAAAACGCCCGTGAAAAAAACGGTGCTGTTACAGTCTTCTAAATTAAGTCGAATTCAATTGACTCCAGTTCGACTCAATTTCGAAATTCTACGCTACGATCCAGATCCAAGCAAGTTTAATAAAGGTCGTCAGAACCTGGCGGTTTTGCTAGAAGGCGAGTTTTCTTCTCTTTTTGCCAACCGACTTACCGATGAATCGAATGCTCTTTTAGAGGGGGTAGGGATGACCTTTAAAGAGAAAAGTGTAGACACGAGAATGATTGTCGTTTCGGATGCAGAAATTGCCAGGAATTATGTCAATCCAAGAGATGGTACTTTTCAGGATGTAGGGTTTAATCCTTATGAAAGAAGAGTCTATCCCGGCAATGGTAATTTCTTGGTCAATGCGATAGAATATTTAATTGATGATGAAGGGGTAATCGAAGCACGTGGTAAAGATGTCAAACTAAGATTACTGGATAAAGTCAAAGCTAAAACAGAAAAAACCAAATGGCAATTGATCAATGTTTTGATCCCGATTATCTTTCTTGGAATTTTTGGATTCTTGTATAATGTGATTCGACGCCGACGTTTTGCCCGATAAATAAAGCTCAAATGTTTTAAACATTTGGAATTGTTTTTTTGTCCTCCTACTTAATTTTTTTAAAATAAAGACCATGAAGAAAACGCTAATTTTACTTTTGCTTTTTATAATGTTTGGCCTTGGTGCCATGATGTATCTCAAAGACAACAAAGGGACAAAAGGAACAGAAGGTGCGGAGTTTGAAAAAATGTTTGCTATAGATGATGCAGAGGAAATTCATAAAATATTTTTAGCAGATCGGAAAGGAAATACCAATACCCTGACTCGAAATGGGCCAGGAGAAGATTGGATTTATGATGGGAAATATAAAGCTCGTCCGGGTGCTATTCGAAATTTGTTGGATGCCATGACCCGGATCAGAGTGAAGTTTCGCCCGGCTTCCGCAGCCACAGAATTTTTGGTAGAAAACTTAAGTACCGGAGGCATCAAAGTGGAAGCCTATAATAAAGCTGGAGAGAAATTAAAAGCCTACTATGTTGGTGGCTCAAGTCAGGATGATTATGGAACAACCGTGATTATGGAAGGATCGGATGAACCTTTGATTGCACATATTCCCAATTGGATTGGAACGATCTATAATCGCTATAGTATCAATGGTATTGATTGGAGACACAAAGGAATTTTTGAAGAAGATCCGGACGATATCCAATCGGTAAAAATAGATTATCCTGGCCCAGAATTAAATGTCAATTCTTTTGTTTTGAATCGGATTTCGAGTAGAAAATTTACCGTAGAACCACTTTATGCTACAACTCCAATCCTTGAAAAACCAGTGCAGGCGGGTAAGGTAGAAGCTTTTTTGGTAGAGTTTGAAAAAAAGATCGCGGAAGCTTTTAGAAATGACCATACTGATAAGGAAAACTTAATTAAGCAATTGCCTTTTTGCGAAATTACCATGGTCAAAAAAGATGGAACAGAAAAGCGAGTCAAATTTTTCCCGATCTTTCCCGAAGATGCCCAAATAGGAAAAGAAGAATATGGATTGGTCGCTACCAACCGTCCCGTATTTCGGTATTTTGCAGATGTGAATGGAGACGATTTTATGCTAGTGCAGCAACGTGTTTTTGGCGAAATTTTTTGGGGCTATTCCCGGTTTTTCTAAAATAGGATACGATGAAGGATTATCGAAATCACCTCTTAGGCACCGCACTATTATTGTCTTTGTTTTTTCTTTTTTCGGGAGCTATTCCAGTAAAAGAAGATTGGGGTTTTTTCGGTCACCGGCGGATCAATCGCTTGGCAGTATTTACTTTACCACCAGAATTGATTCCACTCTATAAAAACCAAATAGAATACATAACCGAACATGCGGTAGATCCTGACAAAAGACGCTATGCGACCAAACACGAAGCGGTGCGTCATTATATCGATATCGACCACTGGGGAGTATTTCCTTTTGCAGGAGTCCCTCGAACTTGGTCGAAAGCTTTGCAAAAGTATACCGAATTTTATGCAGTAACCAATAAGGGCGATACGCTTGAGTTGATGAATTATAAGAAAGCACGATGGACGGATTCGGACATTACCTGGAAGGGCAGGCACCTCAAAAAAGTGACCAGCAGGGATTCCCTGATCTTTGATGAGGAAAGTTATGGTCAGTTTTTTAAGGAAGCTATTTTGCCTCAATACTATGAAGACGAATGGAAAATAGAACCGACCCTTTTGGCGGACTTATTAGAGCTCAATGCTTTTCCCGAAAATGTCAAAGAAATCCTGGCGGTAGATCGCTTTTCAGAATATGGCATCCTACCTTATCATTTGCTAAAAATGCAACAGCGATTGACCAGAGCTTTTCAAGATAAAGATCCCCAGAAAATTATCCAATTGTCTTCCGAGTTTGGTCATTACATCGGCGATGCCCATGTGCCTTTGCATACCACCGAAAATTACAATGGTCAAATGACCAATCAAATCGGGATCCATGCTTTTTGGGAAAGTCGGATACCCGAACTTTTTGCCGACACGGAGTTTGATTATTTTGTAGGCAAAGCCGAATACATCGAAGATCCACAAGATTATTATTGGAAAATCGTACTCAAAAGTCATTCTTACCTCGATAGCTTATTGGCTTATGAAATTCGTCTGAAAAATGAATTTCCACCCGATCGTCAGTTTTGCTATGAAGATCGGAATGGACGGACCATCCGGACTCAATGTAAGGAATACTCCGAAGCCTATCATAAAATGTTGGGAGGACAAGTAGAATCCAGAATGCGAGGATCAATTCTTTCTGTAGGCAGTGCCTGGTATACCGCCTGGGTAGATGCTGGCCAACCCGACCTTAGTGACCTGATGAATACGAATGCTCCGGAAGCGGAAGTGATCGAAGCCCGGCCTAATCTCTCGGATAAGGAAAGGGAGAAGGCGAGAGGGCATTAAGGGGAAATATCGAATATTCAATTAGGAGTGTTCCCAAAAATAAAAAAGGAAATATTCCATATCGAATATCGATTGGGGCGATCAATGCAATGGTTTAGTTTAATTAATCATTGATGAACCAATACTTCTCCACGAATTCGCGATTTTTCGTCAAAATCATTATTCAAAATTGGCGATTCGATATTCAATATTAATATCCACAATTAAACCTCCGTTTTTTCTTTTTCTGAACAGCCCTAATAGCCAATATCAAATATTGATTGAGCGGGTGATGCAAGAATTTAGTTCACTTCGTTCAGGAACCTTCGGTTTTTATTGTTTTCCACAGGTACTTGATCTCTTAGTCTGAGTTTAAAACCATTAGTACGTTTTCATTGATTTTTGCCCTAGCTCCCCTGATTTCATCATTTGACCAAAAGTTTGAAATCCCACTTAAAAAAATTCCCTACATTTGCTGCATGAATGAAAAGCCACAATATTTACAAAATATATTGAAAGGAATGGCGATGGGAATCGCCGAAGTTATCCCTGGCGTATCTGGGGGAACGATTGCCTTTATTACTGGGATTTATGAAAAACTGATCAATACGATCAAAGCTTTTGATTTTTCCTTGATTGGTACCTTTAAGCGAGATGGTTTTAAAGGGGTTTGGCAACAAATCAACGGAACCTTCCTCATCGCTTTGATGGCCGGAATGGCCTTTGGAGTAATCGTAGGCGTCTTTGGAGTGAGCCATCTGCTCGAAACTTTCCCACAATTGCTATGGGCCTTTTTCTTTGGGCTGAT
>CALLVY010000535.1 GCA_938015925.1 uncultured Saprospiraceae bacterium | reverse complement strand
GATCAAACCTTCCCTATCGAGACCGTGGACATCCAAAGAATATTTATCCATCGCAATGGCTATCTGATTTTCCAAAACCAGCAAAATCAGATGCAAGATTTCAAATTGGACATCGACTTACTAAACCAACAATTCCACCTCAGCGATTACCAACAAAACCAAAGCGTTTTATACTATCAATACCAGGAGGAAGAAGGCATCCTCTTTGTTCAATATTTCCAGAATGACCAGGCTTATTGGCTAAAAACCAGAAGCCTGGACTGGCGAAGCCTACCTGCCTTACAAAATGATTTCCACTGGACGATTGAAGACATTGAATAAATTGATCTCTCGTCCTTCTCCCCTAAAACTTTCTCTATCACCATACGTTAGACAAACATGTTCATTTTTAATCAAAACACCAGCAAGTGACAAATCCTTCTATCTTTGCACCTCATTAAAAACAAATTTTGAAAACAGCCCTTTCAACTCCAGTAACTACTCAAGAAAAAGCGCCAACTCTAATGAGTTGGTTCGTGCTTTTGCTCCTAAGTATTGTATGGGGAAGTTCTTATATCCTGATCAAAAAAGGATTGCTTGCTTTTGCTCCGGAGCAGTTGGCTTGTATGCGCATTAGTTTTTCTACTTTGTGTTTTCTCCCCATCTTTATTCTTCGTTTTTCGGATATCGATTGGACCAAGACCAAAGCGCTCTTGATCGTTGGCGGAGCCGGAAGTTTTATCCCTGCTTTTTTGTTTGCTTTGGCACAAACTCGGCTGAGTAGTTCGCTTACCGGATTATTGAGTTCGCTGACGCCTTTGTTTACCTTATTGCAAGCCTTTATTTTATTTAAAATGCCTTATTCCTGGACGAAAATGTTGGGGGTTTTAATGGGATTAACCGGAGCAGTGTTTTTGGTTTATTTTGGACAGAGTGGGAGTTCAGCCAATTTCTGGTATGGTGGTTTGGTCATCATTGCTTGCTTTTTATATGCCTATAGTGCCAATACGGTGAAAGCTTCTTTGCAAGATATGAATCCGATTACTTTAAGTGCTGCTTCATTTGTGTTGGTAGGGCCGCCTGCGATACTTTATTTATTGTCTACTGATTTTATTGAGATTATTCAGACGCATCCGCAAGGCTTGAGTTCGCTGGGATATATTTGCCTACTCGCTTTTGCAGGTACGGTGATTGCTTCCTTGTTGTTTTTCTGGTTGGTTCAATTGACCAATGCCGTTTTTGCTTCTACGGTGAGTTACTTAATTCCAATGGTCGCCTTAGCTTGGGGTTTCTTAGATGGAGAACCCATTACGGTTTATCATTTTCTGGGAATGGCACTGATTTTATTTGGTGTTTATATTTCTAGAAAATAGACTCAATTCTAAAGTGGTTTAGTATAGAAAAGCTAAATCAGCTTCCTAGGAAATTATTTAGAATAAAGTCTAATAACTTATGTGTAGATTTTTCAAATACAAATTATTAAATTTGCGGCGAAGAAAGCTGATTTAGCTATACCCCCCAATCAACGAATATTTCATAAAAAACCATTGAAACATATTAGGTATGAGTCAACAAATTCCTGGTCTGTATATCGCCCCAAGTAAACTGGGCGGACGCGGAGTTTATACTTCAGAAAATATCCCTAAAGGATCGGTCATTGAAATTTGCCCGGTGATCATTACGCCTAAAAAGCAATTGAAACATCTGGATAAAACAGAGTTGTACAATTACTATTTTGAATGGGGCGAAGAATATAAAGATGGGGCGATCATCCTTGGCTATGGTTCGCTCTACAACCATTCCTACAAACCCAATGCACATTACCTCGCCGATTTTGAAATGGGCACGGTAGATTTCTTTGCACTCAAAGACATCCCGGCTGGTAGCGAAATTTTCACCAATTACAACGGTGTGCCTACCGATAAATCCGAACTGTGGTTTAAGGTAAAAAAAGCAAAAAAGAAGAAAAAAGCGAAGAAGAAAGAAAAGAAAGTACTGGTCTAAATACAAACACCCCCTAGTTAAATCATAAAATCCACAGGAGTCTTATTCCTTCATAAGAATGGACTCCTGTGGAAACCTTTCCCTCAAGAAAAGTCTTTCCGCTTGATCTTTACCATCTCACCATTCGGATGATGCCATACAATGCCCTCAATCGGTGCGGCTTCATTTAGCAAACTTTTTCGTTCAACTAAATAAGCTTTAATCGCTTCAAAATCCGTTGGCACATCCTTTAGAGTAATCCGTGCTTTCCAATCGGGAAGAGAGAAAATAAAAACTTGGTTGTTTTCCAATTGCAAAGGATTGCCCTGGATGTTTTTACCAATCGCTTCGGCGGACCATTCGCCATCTTGCACTTCGGAGAAGTCGGTATTTTTTACCGCATCAAAAATCCATTTATCTTGCGTATTGCTTTCCTCCGCATCGACATACCAAGGATTGGAAATTCCATTTTGCTTTTGAACCTTAGTGGGATTTCTTCTTTTCTCTACCCGCACCACTACTCCAGCTCTCAGCGTAATTCGGATATTCATGCCATCCAGTTTTTCGGTAGCAATGGCTTCTGCAAAATTGAAATCAACGATCAATTTGGGATTGATTTTCCTATCGGATTCCCAGTTGCGATCGAAGATGGTCATAATCTTTTTCATAGGTTAAAATTAAAAAGCCCCTTGGTTAATCCAAGAGGCTATTGTGATTTAATATTTTTTTTATTTACATCAAAGCAGCAAGCCTCGGAATGGCATTCCAAATCCAAAGAAAAACTGCGTATTGGTGATGATCTTAATCGTCATTTGATAAATTTTCAATTTTTATTCTATAGTCAAAACCGCAAGCCTGGAGAAATAATTCCATCCGCTTCTCTTTTTCCCAAAAAAAATATTCGAAACCTATAAAAACAAAAGAGCCTTCCTCAAATACCATACAAATAAATGCAAGGCCAGAGGAAGGTTCTGGTTTTGGGATGCTCCGTAATGTGTGGAGTTAACGCCAGTTAATGGGCACAATCTTATTTCACAGGGATTTATTATTCGGTAGAAGGGGTAGAACAGTTTTATAACGAGAGGGACTTGCAAAATGCTGTCTACGGAAAGGAGGATTTTCTATTTAAACCAACTAGAGTACATCAAGTAATTATCCGCAATGCGCACGACGGAATCACCGAATTGCTCTGCACTAAGGGCTTTGATTTTTTTGGCAGGGACTCCAGCATAAATATATCCAGATTCTAGCTTGCTATTTTCCAATACGACGGCTCCTGCGGCAATCAAACAATTGCTCGGTACATGCGCATGGTCCATTACGATGGCGCCCATTCCAATCAATACATTGTCTTCGACCGTACAGCCATGGACGATGGCTCGGTGACCGATAGAGACATTGTGCCCAATCGTCGTTGGCGCTTTTTGATAGGTACAATGAATGATCGCTCCGTCTTGGACATTCACCTTGTTGCCGATGCGAATTTGATGTACATCGCCTCTAATCACCGCCTGAAACCAGACACTACAATCGTCGCCCATCACAACATCTCCGACAATGGTCGCATTCTCTGCGAGGTAGCAATTTTTGCCAAAAGTGGGAGCGATTCCTTTTACTGCTTTTATCAGTGCCATGTTTTAGTATTGCGGTTTGTAGTTTGTGGTATTCAAAAAGCGCAAACCACAAATCGAATTAAAATCACTTGATTTCTTATTTAATCGCCTCCACAGTATACCCTTCTTTGCGAAGCAAATTCACTACGCCAAATTCGCCCCCCAAATGTCCTGCACCTACTGCGAAAAAAGTTTTCTTTTCCGCCATCATATCTCCCATCACTGGAATCCAATTGCGGTTACGGTTATTGAGCATCACGTCTTCATAATCGCCCAAGCCACCTTCTTCCGCTTTAAACATATCTTGCATTCCCGCTAGGTCTTGTGCCTTGTACAATTTCACCATTTCGGCAAATTGATCATCTCCTTCGTCTCCGCCTTTGATCGATTCGACTAACATTTCTGCTTGCACAGGATAAGGGATACTATCGAAGATGCTCATTTGGTAGGCGATGGTTTCGAGGCCATCAATTTCTTGTTCATTGCTTTTTGCCATTTGCATGAATTCCATTTCGTAAGATTTCACTTCTCCATTTTGCATACTTCCTCCACTCATATCTCCAGCTGCCAAGGCAGACAAAAACATGGGCTTTACTCTTTCTAATAAAAACAAAGGCATTCCAATTTCCTTAAAGTGGGCATCCACGGTAGCATAATCTTCTTCGCTCAATAATTTTTTCAGCGTCATTCCACCATCCATCATCACTTGCCCCAACATAGAAAACATCATTGACATACTGTTCATATTTTCCATATCTATTTCGAAAGCCACTCGTTCACTTTCCGCAAAGGCGACTTTAGTGGGTTCGGTCAGGAAAAAATCCTTGGCGCCGATCATGTGGATGGTTCCATAGAGATAGGAAGCATTTTCCAATCCTTTTCCGCTAATTTCCCAAAGCAGGGAATTTTCCAACTCTACGATAGAAGAATCGGGCGAAACTTCAGGGATTGTTGCTACTTGAGCAGATAAAGAGGTGGTAAAAAAGAATAGAAATAAGAAATTGAATAAGTGGTTCATTGAAAATGAATTTGTTGAAAATTAAGCGCTTTCAAGGATAAAACCCTTTAAAAGATGATTTGTTCTAAAAAAAATCCCGCAAACTTGCTGGCTCTAAGGATATGATCCAAAGATATCAACGCAGTTTGCGGGAATAAAATTAGCTTTTCTTAGGATAAGCCAATGTAGCTTAACCTTTTTTTAACTAAGAAGTTGCTTAAACAACTTCAAAATTATTTTATTGGATAACCAATTTCCGAACGACCTTAGACTTGTCCGTTTGTATTTTTATCATATAGATTCCTTCCGTTAAATCGGACAAATCTAATTCGTGTACTCCAAATGTAGTATCTAATTTTTGAGTATAAAACAACCTTCCATCTACCGACAAGACCTCTACCAAGGCAGCACTACGATCTGGGTTTTTCATTTCAATAAATACTTTTCCTTTACTTGGGTTTGGATAGATGTTTAGGTCAAAAGAGAAATCAAGATCTCTATTGCTTACATTCAGTTCGCCGTTGATTCTTGTTGTTGCTTCCGCACAATCGCCATCCCCGGTGGAAGAAGAATTCAAGCAAGCGACATTGGTAATGGTATGAACATTACCTAGCAACTCTACATTATCAACATACCAACCATCCGCTGGCCCAACGCTATCTGTTCCAAATCGGAAACGGACTTGTACCGTCTGTCCAACATAAGCAGAAAGGTCAACCAAGGTTTGAATGTATTCTCCGCTATTCCCATAAAAAGCACGACGGCCTTGTAATGGATTACCGGTTGTTAGCGTCAGTGTTCCTGAATAGCCGTTTTGAGTGATCTTGTCTCCAAGGTCTTCCCAGGTAGTTCCTCCATCCGTTGATATTTCGATCACTCCACCATCAATTCCTGGCGAGGTATCAAAACGATGCCAAAAAGACAACATTGGATTAGGATCGTCTAAAACATACTCTTCTTTCATAGTCAACAGCTGATCGGATATACCAGAAGTATTCACCGCGAACCAGGCAAGACTTCCTTCATAACTAAGATTGCTAGTTTCCCAAGTGTCTATTCCTTGTCCTGCTTCCACTAGCCAATTGTCCAAACCATCTTCTACACCATCGTCCAATAGTGCATAACTAAATGGCGCATCTGCAACTTTCAATTGGTAAGAACAAGTGATCGTGGCTCCAGCGTCCAGACTATTTAAATCAAAAGTCAAAACTCCATTGCTAAAGTTCGCTGGGCAAGAAGCCGAATTATCGACATAGCTTGTTCCTGCTGGAATTTGATCTTCCACTGATACAGTGCTAATTCCTACAGGCTCATTATTTGTAATTTCCAAAGTATAGGTCACTACTCCACCTGCATCTACTTCACTGACATTCGCTGTTTTCTTTACTTCCAAAACTTGGTTACACAAAGCAGGCGTCTCAAAATCTTCATTCCCTCCTGCTGATGCATTGACTCCCAAACCACGACGAGCGAAAGTCTTCCAAATCAGGCAAAAATTCTCTCCATTATAATTGGCTTCATCTGCCGCTATGATCGCATCTCTCGCATCTACAAAACTTGGACTACAAGGTTGTAATTTCAGACCATCCATGACCAATTGCATCGCGACATTATTTCCACCAGTTCCATTGTATAGATCTTCATCGTAATCGTATTTGTCGACTAGGTTCCAATATAGATCCCAGATCATCGCACACCAAACAGATCCTACTCCGTGAGGGATGGCTGCATCTACTATATCTGAATAAACATGTGGATTGACGTTCATATCTCTAGTATACCGGTAAGTACGAATTCCATCTCCATCAATTGGTTCTCCCAAAGCATAGCTTCCCACACCTCTAGGATCGTCGGCAGTGTGACTAGCAGTACCTGTCATCACTAGACCAAACCAATCACTCCAACCTTCTCCTGCTCGTTCAGGGTTATTGAGGCATTCATTATCATTTGGGCCGCCCGTTAGGCGAATAGAAATTCCGTGTCCATATTCATGGGCAATAATGATATTGTCCAAATCTCCTGTTACTCCAGATGGGCCAGGTAAGGGAATTTCAAGGTCCACTTCTTCCGTTCCAAATTCCACACTGAGTGGCAAGCCTACTTTTATTTTATTACAATCGTCTAAAGAAACCATTACCAAAGGAATGGTTACCATTCCACCATCATTACCTCCAAACATGGGGCCTACACCGCCTCCAACATTATTACAGATAATAACCGCAATGGCACCTGCATTCTGTGCCCTTAATGTCTTAGATCCAAATTGACAATCGCCTCGATCAATCATGGCAATTTTTCCAACCAATTCATCTCCATTTACAATCTCTTCACAAATATCAGAAGTAACACCGGTCGTATCATCAGCCAATAC
>CALLVY010000534.1 GCA_938015925.1 uncultured Saprospiraceae bacterium | reverse complement strand
TGCATAGACATGTTATTGGATCAAATCCGTCTACTGTATAACATAAGTTATCATCACAATTTGGAGGATTTGGTGTTACTGAAATAACGGTAACTATCACTTGTCCATTTCCACCTGCTGCTCCAAGTTCAGGTATGGCAGTTGTACCTTTACCGCCAGCTCCTCCACCTGGAACCTCCCCATTCGCACCCAATGTTCCATTGTTTCCACCTGCACCTCCAGCAGCGCCAGGTAATCCTGCGATACCTCCTGCACCTCCTACACTACCTACACCATCACCACCAGGGCCATTTCCATTTCCAGAACCTCCACCACCTCCACCACCAGTACTCGATGTACCCGCTGCTCTAGATCCACCATTTCCTCCAGGTGTCGACCCCGTAGGTCCAGTTCCTCCCAAGCCTAGACTAGTACCGCCCAGACCACCTCCTCCAACAACTACATTACCACCTCCATCAAAATCAAAAGAGGTATCCCCTCCAGCCATATCTACAGCTCCTTGTCCAACAATTATTGGGAAGGTTGCACATCCTGCAACAGGATATGAGGCCATAAAATAGGCACCACCACCTCCGCCACTTCTTCTATTCTTAGCTGTTTCCGTACCTCCTCCTGCTCCCCATGCTTCAACTTCTATTGTTAAGTCTACACCTGCTGGAATTATTAAATTCCCATTCATATTTAAAGTACAACAACTACCAAGAGTAGCACCAATAGTGCAATCCTGAGCATAACTCCATGTTGAGCTTAAAAAGAAAATAAGGAGAAGTGTGAAAAAAAATTTCATTATTTTTTTGTTAAAAAATGTAAGTTTGTTCGTTTTTTAATTCACTTGATTTATAAGTTATAACTGCTGATAGTCAATTAGTTATATGTAAAAAGAGTCGTTTAATAAAGTGTACGTTTTTAAACCCTCTTATTACTTAGGCAGAAATTGAAGGGGAGGGTTTAAAACAAGGTTTTACCTATAACCAAGGTTTTTTAAGTTCTTGTTTCTAAAAACGTAAAAATGTAAATCCTACTAAATATAATAGACAGAGGAGTAGATTTTTTTTCATTGGTACTTTTTTAGGAAATTTTGTTTTGTATTTCGGCAACAAATAAAGAAACTGCCTTTAATTGGAGCTTTTTATGAACAGCATTTGTAAGGAAAAAAAGAAAATTATTTAAATGTTGTTAGTTCTAAAACACCTTACAATTGAATGTAAACAAATCTAAAATTCATGACTGCAATAGTATATAGTAAAAACATCAAAGATTTGTGCAAATCTTTCATTCTAGATAAAATATAGCTATTGGGTACAAAAGAAAATAAAAACAAAATGGGAGAACACCTATTTTTTCATTAGCTAACCTTGGTAAAGTCCAACGAATATTCTGAATTCAAAAAAGTGACAAGCTTGATGCAAATAACCGAAAAAGACCATTTGCTGCTAGATTTAAGATCTTTTGAAAGATTTACGCCAACAATCGTAATTTTTTAGCGAAAGATGATTTACTGGCAATGCTACTTTTGTTAGGTTCACAAAAAGAAAAGAGCACAAGTATGAAAACTTGTCTTTTCTCTTTGATCATTTATTGTTTACTAAATTATGTTTAATTATGAAATTAATCAACTTTTCTATTCTTATAGCTGCTTTATTATTAATTGCCAATACTAGTTTCGCGCAATCCTCCGAAGCAAGAAACAAAGCAGTTATTTCTACTGATAAACTGGATAGCCAATTAAAAAGCGAAAATCCTGCTTTAGCTTTGAACGATTCTCAAAAAGAAAAAATAGTTGCACTGCAAATACAACGCATGGCAGAAGTTTCAGCTTATCGTAAAAACAATTCTGATAAAGGAGAAGTCAAAGCAAAGTCCAAAGAGTTAAATAAAGCAATGAATGCGAAAATCAGCAAAGAAATTTTGACACCTGAACAAGCCAAAGCTCAAAAAGAATATCGTCAAAAAATGAAAGCTAAAAAGGGGAAAGGAGGTGCTAAGACTTCTATGAAAGCTAAAGGAGCAAAACCAATGCCCCCTGCCGTAAAAATTACGGATGTCGAAGCAGATAAAATGTTTGCTACAGCTAATGCTAAAGAAAAGGAAAAAGCAGAAAAAGCAACAGAAAAATTTAACGCAAGTATTATTGCTTCAGATGCAAATTTAGCTTTATCCGCAGACCAAAAAAAGGAAATAAACGCCTTGAATCTCAAACGAATTTTGGAACGCTCTAAAATGATCAAAGCAGGAATGGATAAGGACGAGATCAAAATTAAAAATAAAGAACTTGTCAAAAGTACTCGAAAGATGATAATGAGTGTTTTGACAAAAGAACAAAAAGACGCTTATAAGGCTTCGAAGTAAATCTATTCGTCTTTTTATAAACAGGTCTTTCGACTAAGGGAATTGGTAATAGCTGATCCAATATGAAGGAGTAATTTATTTCCAATTCCCTAAATCGACTTTAGTTGCAAAGGCCGAATTGACCTCATTTGTATCAATTGTTTTGCAACAGAATCAGCATTTGAAGATCTTCAGTGGGGAGAAGAAGAATCGCTTTCTTGAAATTCAAATACGCTTGTCAACTGCATGAAATTTTGTCAAAGAATGAATGGTTGATTTCCCTTGACCAAGACAGAAATACAACTTAATACCTAGTTTGTTTAGAGCAAAAGATAGGAGATTAAAAAGTTATAAGAAAGGGATTGGAGCTCAATGAACGAAAAATTATTCTATACTATTAGCATACGTTACTTTTTACCATCTCCATATAACAAAAATAAAATTACTATGAAAAATATTCTAATCTTAATCCTGCTTTTCACTGTTTCGCTTAGTTACGCACAAAAGGATGATGGCGGTATGGATAAAATGTGGGGAAACCAAGATAAAATATCGAATAGCGAATTAAACGCGCGTACTGCTTTATTTGCTGATGGAAACTACGCTATGTTTATTCATTGGGGGCTTTATTCTAATATTGCTAATAAATGGGATGGCAAAACCTATTACGGGATCAGCGAGTGGATCATGAGTCCGCGACGTGCTGGTATAGCACCGGCAAAGTATATGGCAGAAGCACAAAATTTTAATCCTCAAGATTTCGACGCAGATGCGATGGTAAAATTAGCTAAAGATGCGGGGATGAAATATGTCGTAATCACCAGTAAACACCATGATGGTTTTGCGATGTATCATTCTAAAGTGAATAAGTTTAATATTGTAGATGCGACCCCTTTCAAACGTGACCCTATGAAAGAACTAGCGAATGCTTGTAAAAAAGCAGGTTTAGGTTTCGGGTTTTACTATTCACATAATCAAGATTGGACTTTTCCTGGAGGTAACAAAGGACCGAAGGTGAACGAAAAAGGGGAGGAAGTTGGTTTTGATTATTATTTCAAAGAGAAATGTTTGCCGCAGATTAAGGAAATCACAACAGAGTACGGTGACATTGCCATCATTTGGTTTGATACACCTGGTGATATGGAAAAGAAATATGTAGAAGAGTTGGTTGAAATCGTCCATAAAAATCAACCGAATGCACTTATTGCAGGTCGGGCAGGTCACGGTCTCGGCGATTATAAATCTTTCGGCGATATGAATATTCCCGAAAAAAATGTCCCTGGTTTGTGGGAGTCTGTGGATGTCACTAATGACTCTTGGGGCTATGCTTGGTATGATAAGAATTGGAAAAGCCCAAAAAGGATTTTGACCAATGTCATTTCTACCGTAGCACGCGGCGGAACTTATATGCTCAATGTAGGTCCTGACCCGAAAGGAATAATCCCTGTCGGTGCAACCAGTTCGTTGGAAAAGTCGGGTGAATGGATAAAAAAATACCCACAAGTATTATACAAAACTTCTTCTTCTCCTTGGGGACATGTTTTGCCATGGGGTGATGCAACTGTCGCTGCTGATGGCAAAATAAACTTGTGCGTGTACGACTGGCCTCTGGACGGAAAACTCTCGGTGCCTGGTCTTAAAAATAAAATTAAAGCAGCTAATCTTCTAACAGATAAAGGTCCGCAAAAGATCAAAGTTACTACTGAAAACGGTTGGACAAGTTTTCACTTACCTGGAGTTCGTCCCGAAAAATTAATTTCGGTTATTGAAGTTGAAACAATAGGCAAACCAGAAGTCACGGAGGGTTTCGGTATTGATCCAGTATTCACGACCTGCGCGCCTGTCAGTTTCGCTGCAGCACAAAATGTCAAAATAAAAGACAAAAAGTGGATGGAAAAATTTGGAGAGTGGAAACACATTTCTCAAGCACAAGATTGGACGAAGGATAGTAATTTAGCGTGGGAATTTGAAGTTATGCAGCCCGGCTACTATCGCGTAGATTTGAATTACAGTGGCGCCGGACGTATGGTTTGGAGAGTCGAAACGGATAGAGGAGAAATGTTGCAAAACGAGCAAAATTCCTCTCACGTATATACTACCTACGAAATGGGATTAATCAAATTTGATAAACCGGGCAAACACACTGTCAGTGTTTCTTTCATCGAAGGTGAAAATGAAAAAGCGAGTTTGAAAAGTATTGAATTTACGCCATTAGAATATTTGGATTAAGTCACTATTCGCAATAGTTGTCGAATTCTTTACGGAAGTAAAATTAGAAATATGTCTCGTTTTTTTAGAGCCTTAAAAAATGCTTTTATTTTTTGTTTGTTACTGTCGACAACAGCAAAGGTGTCTGCTCAAAAAGAGCAACCGGATATAATCTTCATTTTTGCAGATGATTGGGGGTACGGCGATTTGGGCAGTTACGGCGCAACAGAAGTTGCTACCCCAAACCTTGATAAATTAGCTTCCAAAGGCACTAAATATACACAGTTTCATACCACAAGTGGTGTTTGTTCTCCTAGCCGTGCATCGGTAATAACTGGAAAATTCCCTGCTGAAAATCGCGTTCACGGCCATTTTGCAACCGAGGAAAAGAACATGAAGCGAAGCATGCCGAATTGGTTGGATGAAACGCTGCCTGTTTATCTTCCACGAATGATGCAAAAAGCAGGATACACCACTGCACATTTCGGGAAGTGGCACCTTGGTGGCGGAGGACTGCCAAACGGCGATACCTTAGCACCTCAACCAAATCATTATGGCTACGATGAGACGCGCGTATGGAACGGGAACGGTCCAACATGGAAGGGTGATACACATTTCCCGACCACCCGTTACATGGACAACGATACACTTTGGGTACACAGTTCGAGCCGTTTGTTAGTGGACGAAACAATTGATTTTTTGGAAAGAAATCAGCACAACAAAAAACCACTTTTTGTCAATTTATGGCTGAAAGATCCACATTTGCCTTTATGGCCAACGGATGAACAACGCGCTCCATATAAAGATTTCTCTGAGGATAAAGAAACATATTACGCTGTGTTGACCGATGCGGATTATCACCTAGGACGACTCTTAGATTATTTAGAAAAAAAGAATGTGGAAGAAAATACTTTGATAATTTTTTCGAGCGATAATGGACCTGCAGCATGGGGGCCATCAAAGACAGCGGGCTCGACCGGAGGACTGAGAGGGCGTAAAGTCGATATTTTTCAAGGTGGGGTCAATGTCCCTTTTATTGTTTATCAAAAAGGTAAAACTGCAGTGGGGCAGACCGATAGCACCAGTGTTTTATCAGCCGTTGATTTATTACCCACCTTCTGTGAATTGGCGAAGATCGATCTACCTAATAATTATCATCCTGATGGAGAAAGTTTTGCCAAAATTTTCAGAGGTGAATCTTTTGAACGTAGAAAACCATTGTTTTGGGATTGGCGATTTTCGCAAAACAATGAGAAACATTGGGCAGCGGGAGCAGTGCGTTTTGGAGATTGGAAATTGCTGGCAAACAAAAAAAGAACGCGAACGGAGTTGTACAATATTGTCAAAGATCCTTTTGAGAAAGATAATTTGGCGAAAGAAAAAATCGAAAAAACAGAGGAGCTTTCGATAATGTTAGCAGTATGGCAAAAGAAACTGCCGCAATAAAAAATAAGTCAAGACTTAACAAATAATTAATAGTAATTACTTAAACTAAACCGATATTAGAAAGTCTAAATAAAGATGGAAAAGTGTTTCTCTCTATTAATTCTTACGCTGTTATTCTCCGTTAAAATCAATACTACGATTTTGGGACAGACTGCTGGTTTGAAAGAGACTTTTCCGGTTTTGCAAAGCGGATTTATTCCACAAACGGTGGATGAACTACAAGGAAAGGAAAAAGTAGCTTAGTGAGGGTAGTCATAAATAAAATAAGAAACAGAAATTATGAATAAGATTACTTTATTAATTAGCCTTGCTTTACTTCTGCAATTTATTGCGGGCAGTATGCAAGCTCAGTCCAAAACCAATAAGCCCAATGTCATTGTCGTCATTACGGATGACCAAGGCTACGGCGATCTCGGATGTCACGGCAATCCTATTATCAAGACTCCGGCAATTGATGCCTTTTACAAAAAGGCAGTACGTCTTACTGATTTTCATGTCGGTCCAACATGTGCACCTACACGAGCAGGACTTTTGACCGGACGATATGCCAATCGGACAGGAGTGTGGCATACAATCGGTGGTTGTTCAATTTTGAGAAAAGAAGAAGTGACGGTAGCGGATGTCTTTGCAGAAAATGGATATGAAACCGCGCTTTTCGGTAAGTGGCATTTGGGGGATAATTATCCGTCGCGTCCGCAGGATAAAGGATTTAAATATGTCGTTGCACATGGCGGAGGAGGAGTTGGACAGACCAACGATTCGTGGAATAACGACTATTTCGATGATACTTATATGGTGAACGGTAAGCCGAAAAAATTTGACGGTTACTGTACGGACGTATGGTTTGACGAGGCTGTCGACTATATTAAAGAGCAAAAAGACAAGCCATTTTTTTGTTATATATCGACCAATGCACCACATTCACCTTTTAATGTGCCAGTTGAATATTATGAGCCTTATAAGGATTTAGACATTCCTGAATTTCAGAAACGATTTTACGGTATGATTACGAATGTGGACGATAACTTTAAGCGTTTGCAAGAAGAATTGCGGAAGATGAAATTGGATAAAAATACCATTGTAATTTTTATGACCGACAACGGTACTTCGGCGGGGTATAAAAATCAAGGTGGCAAATGGTATGGTCATAATGCTGGAATGAAAGGCACAAAAAACAGTGAGTACGAAGGTGGGCACAGAGTACCGTTTTTCATTTCTTACCCAAATGGTAAAATCGGAGGAGGAAAAGATGTGTCAGAAGTAACTGCTAATGTGGACATCCTACCAACTTTAGTAGGATTATGCGGTTTGGATTTACCGAAAAGAGACTTAGACGGAACGGATATTTCGTTTTTATTGAAAGGCGAAAAAAAGAAACTTGAGCGCAAATATTTGATAACAGATAGTCAGCGAATGCAAGAGCCAGTGAAGTGGAATAAAAGCGCAGTAATGTCTGATAAATGGCGATTGGTCAACGGTAAAGAATTATATGACCTCACAACTGACCCTGGACAAGAAAAGGATTTAGCACTAGAAAATCCAACAAAAGTAAAAACAATGCGCGGCTATTACGACGAATGGTGGGAGTCGGTTTCTACGCAATTCAGTAGCTATCCTATTATCATTTTAGGTGATGAAAAACAGAACCCAACTGAGTTTACCTGTCATGATTCGCATGTGGTTAGCTCGGTTATTCCTTGGCATCAAAATCATGTTCGAGCAGGTAAAAAGAATCCTTTCGGAGGAGAATACATTGTCGCTTTTGCAGAAAGCGGAAAGTATGAAATAACCCTGAGCCGTTGGCCGCTTGAAAGCAATTTAGCTATTAACGCCGGCTTGGAAAAGGGTAGGGATGCTGCTGTTAATTATGACGCGATCAGCCCTGGAAAAGCTTTCGATTTTGTGAAAGGTGGTGTAAAAATCGGTGGATGGAAACAGGAAATGAAAATAAGTAAAGAGGCTAAGTCTTTAGTCTTTCGTGGATATTTTCCGAAAGGACCAGCTAATCTGCGCGCTTGGTTTACGACCGCGACACAAGAAGATTGGGGAGCTTTTTATTTAAAAGTTGAAAAAATTTAAAATGATAAAAAATCAGTTTGTTTTAATGTTCATGAGTTTGCTTATTCTTAGCATATTGACAAGTTGCAACAGTAAGTTGCAAACAACTCAAAATGAGGGTAAAAAAGAAGCAAATCAACTCAATGATAAAACACGTCCGCAGCCAAATGTTGTTTTGCTTTTGGCGGATGATTTGGGTTGGCAAGATGTAAAATGCTACGATATTGATGCGCCGGCTCCTTACGAGACACCGAACATTGATGCATTGGCAAAAGAGGGAACGATGTTTTGGCAAGCATATTCACCAGCTCCGACCTGTGCGCCTTCACGTTGTGCGATAATGAGCGGTAATCATCCCGCACGTGCACAAAAAACACATGTAGTTGGAGGAGCACCACCGACGCCAATCAACGCTAAATCATCGCGGATTATGTCGCCTTGGTACAGTGGTCGAATTCCAGCCGACGAAATGTCTTTGGCAAAAGCTTTAAAGGCAAATAATTACACAACGGGTCATTCGGGTAAATGGCATATGGCAATAAGTCATAAGGCTTTTCCTCAACCAGAAGATCTTGGTTTTGATTATACCCGATCAGATAGAGGCGTTGCGAATAGAATCCGTCCTGATGTGATGAGCGGTTTTTCTACCAACGATCCAAATGAGGAATACCCAATTGACGAAAACGGTTTTATTGTAAATCCCACAACTCAGGATGCTTTGAACTTCCTGAAAGAAGCAAAGGATAAACCATTCTTTTTGTACTACGCAGAGTGGTTGGTGCACGGGCCAATTCAAACGCGTAATCGCCGTCTTTTGGACAAATATTCTGAAAAATTGGGCGTTGCTGTTCCGCATGACCCCAAGTATGGTAAGGGGTCGGAAGGACAAAATAATCCCTTTTATTGTTCTATGGTAGAAGAGTTTGACAATTATGTAGGACAGGTGGTTCATTATCTCAAAACTACCGACGACCCACGTTGGCCGGGACATAAATTGTTCGAAAATACTTACTTCATTTTTACTTCCGATAACGGCGGTATGGAAAAAGAACCAACCGGAACAGTTACCGATAATTATCCGCTCGACAGAGGAAAAATTTCTGCTATGGAAGGTGGTACACGTGTACCTTTGATTATAACTGGACCTGGTATCAAAGCAGGTGTGCAATCAGATGTCATGGCCAACGGACTTGATTTTTATCCGACGATTTTGACTTTGACGGGAACGGAAAAACCCGTAGGAAAGAATTTTGACGGTTGTGACCTTTCGGATTTATTGTTGAAAGATGCAACAAATCCGAAATTGGTAAAAGATGAAAACGGTAAAGAACGGACGATGATGATGTGGCATTTTCCGAATAGTGCAGCTATGGAAAGTACCATTCGAAACACAGATTATAAGTTAATCAGAAATTATGATTACTTAGAAAATTCTGATACGGACGAATTAGAATTGTATCGTTTATATAACACGGAAAGTGGAAAATCAGTTAGAGTGGACATTGAGGAATCAAAAAATCTAACATCCAAAATGCCTGAATTGACGCGCGAACTCAACGAAAAACTGACAGACCAATTAACAGAAATGAAGGCCAGTTTTCCGTCTTATAATCCGTTTTACAAAGGAAAATTACCGCACAAAGAAAATGTTCCGACTATACAATCAGATACAAGAGAAGGTAACAAAGTGACATTTTCCTTTACAGAAAACGGTGCGAAAGTGGTACAAGCTAATTTATTATACACCACGAATGGTGGCGAGAAATACGAAGAATGGTTTCGGATTTCTGCTGAATTGACGGGCAACAATACGGCTGAAGCAATCTTGCCGGCAGGAACGACACACTACTTGGTTAATTTGATTGACGAAAACAAATTCTTAGTGAGTTATCCGAAAATGAAAGAGAGCAGAATAATGAAAAAGAATAAGAAGGAGAAGTATTCAGATAGTGCTTTGGTGGCAGGGAATTGATTGTAAAGGCGCGAAAAAATTGGATGGCCTTTTATTTGAAAATTTGAAATAACAGAAATGATAAAAAATCAATTGCTTCTCATATTGACGTGTTTATTCTTGCTCACTGTGATAAATAGTTACAGCCAAACGCAAGACAAAACTCGTCCGCAACCAAACGTCGTAATAATTTTAGCAGATGACTTGGGGTGGCAAGATGTAAAGTGCTACGATATCGACGAGCCTTCTCCTTATGAGACGCCGAATATTGATGCAATGGCAAAAGAGGGAGCAATGTTTTGGCAAGCTTATTCTCCGTCGCCAACCTGTGCGCCATCGCGCTGTGCGATCATGAGTGGCAATCATCCAGCACGCGCACAAAAAACACACGTAGGTGGTGGACAGCCTCCGACGGTATCTAAAAATGCAACATCTCGGATGATGGAACCGTGGTTTAGTGGTCGGATGCCTGCAAACGAAATGACTATTGCGCGGGCATTAAAGGAAAACAATTATACGACCGGTCACTCGGGCAAATGGCATATGGCAATGGGGCATCACACTTTTCCGCAGCCTGCAGATCAAGGTTTTGACTTTGCACGGTCGAATAGGGGTGTCACAAGGAGAATGAAACCTGACCGTTTGAGCGCATTTTCTACTGATGCCCCAAAGGAGAAATTGCCTTTTGATAAAAACGGTTTTGTAGTTAATGAGCAAACTCAGGATGCCTTAGAATTCATGGAAAAAGCAGGCGAGAAACCATTTTTTTTATACTACGCAGAGTGGTTGGTACACGCGCCAATACAGACTCGAAATCGCCGACTTTTGGAAAAATATGCAAATAAATTGGGTGTAGAATTTCCAGCTAGTCCCGATGATTGGGAGATGTTGGGACAGAGCAATCCGTTCTATTGTGCTATGGTGGAAAGTTTAGATTATCATGTTGGAGAGGTGGTTAACTATTTAAAGACGACGAATGACCCGCGTTGGGCGGGACATAAATTATACGAAAATACTTATGTGATTTTCACCTCCGATAATGGGGGTGCGGAAAATAAAGGTAAAGAAATCATTACCGATAACTATCCGCTGGACAGAGGAAAAAAGTCTCCCAAGGAAGGTGGTGTCCGGGTACCCTTGATTATCACAGGACCAGGTATTAAAGCTGGGGTGCAATCGGATGTAATGATAAACGGACTTGATTTTTATCCAACTATTTTAGCACTAACCGGAACTAAAAAGCCCGAAGAAAAAACACTTGATGGTTGTGATATTTCCAGTTTGCTATTGAAGGATCCGACAGATGCAAATTTGGTAAAAAATGAAAACGGCAAAGAGCGAACGGCGATGATGTGGCATTTTCCAAATAATGCTTTGCAAAGTACAATTCGAGAAGGAGCTTATAAGTTGATCAAAAATTATGACCATTTAGGAAATCCTAAAATGGAAGAATTTGAGTTGTATCAACTATATTCTGAAAGCGGAAAATCGAATAGAGTTGACATTGAGGAAGCAAAAAATTTAGCAGCTGAAAAACCCGAATTAGTGACTAAGCTCAACAAAAAAATGACTGAGCAGTTAACGGAAATGAAAGCAAGTTATCCTTATTACAATCCTTTTTTTAAAGGAAATTTACCGAATAAAGAAACTGTTCCAACTGTCCAATCAAATAAGCAAGATGGCAATAAAGTCATTTTTACTTATAAAGAGAACGGTGCCAAAGTTGTAGATGCACATTTGTTGTATACTTTGAATGGTGGTGAGAAGCCAGAAGAATGGTTTCGAGTTTCTGCTGATTTATCAGCTAAAAACACAGCAGAGGCGATGCTACCGATTGGTACAACACACTACCTAATTAATTTGATTGACGAAAATAATTTTTTAGTTAGTTTTCCAGAGATGAAAGACAGCAAAACACTGAAAAAAAGTAAAGGAAAACATTCTGATGATGCTTTGGTACCAGTAAAATAAATTATTGAAAGGCTCAGTAAGAACAAGCCTTTAACTTGTTTTTATTCAACCCTTCAATATATTCAAAACGAAAAAAACTAATACTTTGAGTACAAAAAAAATAACTCCCGTTGTAGCGAAAGAAGTGCTTTTGCCATTCATTTTGATTACCTCCCTTTTTGCCTTATGGGGTTTTGCAAATGACATTACCAATCCGATGGTTTCGGCATTTAAAAAAGTTTTAGAACTAAATAATACCCAAGCTTCGTGGGTGCAAATGGCATTTTACGGAGGGTACTTTACGATGGCATTGCCTGCTGCAATTTTTGCAAAGAAATATTCTTATAAAAAAGGTATTCTGTTAGGGTTGAGCTTGTATGCGATTGGTGCGCTACTTTTCTTTCCAGCTGCGGCTTTTGAACAATTCGGCTTTTTTCTGGCCGCTCTATACATTTTGACTTTCGGTTTGGCTTTCTTGGAAACGACTGCAAATCCTTACATTTTGTCCATGGGAGCGGAGGAAACCGCTACTCAGCGACTCAATTTAGCACAAGCTTTTAATCCAATCGGAGCTTTGGCAGGTCTTTTTGCTGCACAAAATTTCATATTGGGTTCTCTGCAATCTGATGATCTTGACGCGAACGGTAACCCTATTTATGATACATTGACGGAAACAGCAAAAGCAGGTATTCGGAGTGCGGATTTAATGGTGATTCGTAATCCATATGTGATTTTAGGCTTAGCAGTTATCGGAGTTTTGGTTTTGATTGCCGTTGTCAAAATGCCTGAAAACAAAGAGACACAAACGAATGAAAGTATAGGTGCAGCAATCAGCAGAATATGGAAAGGCAAACGTTTTAGAGAAGGCGTAATTGCACAAATGTTTTACGTCGGTGCGCAAATTATGTGTTGGACATATATTTATCAATACGCCGAATCTATAGGTATTGACAATCGTTCCGCAGTACCTTATGCAATGTCAGCCTTGGTGATTTTTCTGATAGGACGTTGGATTTGTACTTTTTTAATGCGCTATTTGAGTGCCGGAAAATTACTAATGTACATGTCGGTTTTAGCGATGATTTTCACTGTCGGAGCGATCTTTTTGCCAGGCATAACTGGACTGTATAGTTTGGTCTTAGTTTCTTTTGCGATGTCTTTAATGTTTCCTACTATCTACGGAATTGCATTGGAAGGAATGGGGGACGATGCAAAATATGGCGCCGCATTTTTGGTGATGGCAATTGTCGGCGGTGCGATTATGCCGATGGCACAAGGTATGATTTTGGACCTCGGCGGATCTGGTTATACGGACACTTTAATTATGGGTGTACCTGAGGTCAATTTTTCTTTTGTACTACCGCTCATGTGTTTTGTTGTTGTGGCGGTTTATGGATATCGAAGTTATAATTTGCACAAAACGTAAGTCTGATATAATTGATTTTAATTAGGTACATTTTACAAAATCTATTTGTTCAAACATTAAATCTATTTAATCCGCAATCCTTCATGAATCATTTCAATTTTTTAACTAAAAGCATTCTACTAATTCTCTGGATTTGGATGATTCCAATGCTTATACTTGCCCAATCTAGTGCAGAGTATTCCTCTTATGGATTTAATTTTGTCAATGACAGTTATAATGATGGACTAGGAGGCTGGCAAGGAACGGAAATTGGAAACACATTAAATCTAAATATTTACAAACAAAATGACACTATAAATGATTATGCCTTAGAGATGAAGGCACAAAATCAAACTGTTCAAATAAGCTACGACGATACGGGTTATATGGATTTGAATCCTTGTAGTTTTGTTATTAATTTAAGATTAAATTTAACGCAGTATACGGGCAATCAAGATAGGTTTTCTTTTAAATTAAATACTGGAGAAAAATTGATTGATATCCAATTTCAAAATGATGGAATTTATTATTTGGATGATAATAACAATACCAGTTTAATAACAATAGCACCTGTCGCTAACGAATGGTTTACCTACACTATTTCCTTAGAGGATTGTAGCGCTATAGGGAGCTTGATGATTGAAAATGATGACGCGAAGACCTTTCCACTAAGTTTTCAAAACGATAGCTCAATGCCTTCAATAGAGTTATCTACTTCCACCAATAGCAATACCGAATTTAAGGCAGAAATAGATCACTTATTTATATACAGCAATCCTACAAAATGGTGGTTAGGACCTTCAGTGCCTTACGGAGACGAGAGCGATTTTATTGGAACCACTGGGGATAGACAGCACTTTTTGAATTTGCCAAATGGCGAACGCATAGGCATTAACGAGAATGCAGGTGGATATGTGACCTACACACAATTAACTCCAACTGGAACCAACTTAGACCCTTTTCCAAAATTTGGTTCAGGTGGCACCAAGACTTTGCGTGGGTATTTCCATTCAAATGATTATAATCCGGTGCAACCAGGAACTTCAAGTACAACAGGAGGCCATTTGGTTACCGTAAATGATTTGACAAACAAGTTGGAGATTGAACCATTTCCACTGCATTTGTATTCCAATTCAGGTATTGGTGAAAATACCCCTTTGGTCTTTCCAACAGGCGATGTAATGACATATGATTCTTCAACAAACGATATTGACATCTATGACGAATTTGGTTTGGATTTGCGACATGAAATTATTACAGAATTAGACTTTAACTCTACCCTTGAAAACGTTTCTGAAAATGGTGGAATCTCCATTGTAAAACATCAAGCAGAATGGGAGTTTATTCGTCATCCTTGTCAAGTACTTCAATACCATGAACCATTGGCTAACCCAAGATATGAATTGAATGACACGCCTCATTCTGATTCTGATATGGGCGAGATGCGACACAAGTTTGAGTTTAGAATGAACAAAGACTTGGGTTATGAGTGGGTTCTATGGCTTGAAAATGGGGAGTGGCAATCTATGGAACTTACTGAAATAGGACAAAAAAGAACTTTCAATACTCTAGATGTTACGACTATACCACTTGAAAATAGATTTATGGTATTTTCAACTTCCAACTCATTAACTGACCCCAATGCGATAGCATGGTATTATCCCGAGAGTGATTATAATGCAGCTTCTACCGTGCAAAAAAACAGAACAAATAAATCAATAGTTTCGCAAGAAGACAGGCGTTTTAGAATGCAAATCATTTCCGATTGGCGTAAAACGAATTGGTGTAGAATGAACCTCTACATTTTCAATAAAGGTTTGCTTGCTCCAAATCATGGTGACCCAAACGAATATGAATCCTTTCGCATGGAGGCTTATCAACTTTTTGGAACACCAGAAGAGATATGGACACAAATCCAAGGTGGTATATCTACAGCTGTGATTGAGCAAGCTAAACAGCCTAAAATTAATATTTATCCTAATCCAACGAGAGGAATTGTTCACATTCAACTCAATGGACTCGTTGTAGAAACATTGATTTTGGTGGACAATTTAGGCAATGATTTGACGAATAAAGTGAAATACATATCGAAGGACAAAGAAAAAATGGTTTTAGATTTAGAACAGTTACCAGTGGGGACTTATCATTTGGTTTTGAACGAACAGATTGTTGAGAAGGTACAAAGGAAATAGCACTTAGACTTTTGGAAATATATTGTTTTCATTCTAAACTTTAAAAAAAGGAAAACACCTTTTTTATATTCCCAGTGTTCTGTTATAAATACATGGCACTTTAGCGCTGTGCATTATTATAAAGTAATCACCATCATGAATAAAATTTTGACATTTTTTTTGATACTATCATTTGTGCAGCTTTCTTATGCCCAGTTTTCATGGTATGAAAATGAAACAAATACCTATCAAATTGAATTCGAAAGCACAAAATCAGGAACTTTTTTTACAGAAATTTTAAACCCTGATAATTCAGGAATTAATACAAATTCTATTGTTTCTGAATTTAACAGAGATGAAGGTTTAAATTCTTTTTTACAATTCGATTTGTATCAGCCTGTATTAGATTTTTCGGGTTATACAGTTACTCTTAAAGCCTATTTGGATTTGCCTACGGAGTTGTTGACTACGAATAACTCGAAATTAAGGGTGTTTTTCGGGAGTTCTGTGATAGAGGGAACGCCATTCAAACAATTAAATTTTACAGTCGGTCAAGAATGGGAATCTTTTACTTTTGACTTTGACGGAACTGACATTCCGCAAGATGTATTAGATGCCAATGGTTACAATCTTTTCAAAATAGGTTTTGCGACAGGTAGTGAATTAGAACCTGCAATGACCTATTATTTCGATTCTATCAACGGAACAACAGAACAAATAGCTGACACAGCAGAAGAACCTGCTAAATGGTTAGCAGGTTCATGGGGAGTTACGTTTCCTGTTTTTGGAGGAGAGCGTTTAGATGCTGAAGTTGCAGGAGGCTACGATCTTCCGAGCGGTGCTCAAGAAGTCATTGATGAACTTCCGGCTACAGGCCATATCATTACCAATCTATCTTATTTTGCACATTCCCATTATTTTCCTTTAAGAGAAAACAACAATGTAGATATAGCTGCTGAAATACATGAAAGCTTGGTTCCAAGTATAGAGAATGAAGCAATAATATTTGAGGTACTCCAAAAATTTCAAGATTCAGGAAAGAAAATTATTTTATATATCTCTACAAATTATTTGGATAGAGCAGATGAGGAAACGCATTCTGCTTGGGTAAACTACTACACAAACGAATTTGCAGGAGATGAGTACTTAGCTTATAAAGACCTGATTGAAGGATTTATAGAACGTGTAAAAGATTATGCCGATGGTTACTGGCTAGATACAACCTCAGAACTTGACGAGGATGGATATATTGAAGATTTTGTCGAAATGATTAGAGCAACTGACCCAGGTTGTGCTATTTCTGCATCCCCAAACGGTGCTTATTTCACAGAGAACGGTGAGAATATTTTAGTGGATTCTGATGGTCTAGATGATGAAGATGAAAGGGATTATAGAATCATAAGCTTTGAAGCAGTAAATTCTTACCACGATTACACAAGCGGACACGTAACGCCTCTAGGGCAAGGAGCTCCTCCTAATTCGTGGGCTTACGAAGAATTCACAATACCGTCTATGATTACAAATCCATGGTCAATGTATGAGGGGAATACAGTATTGCGACACGCATGGTTTCCAGTAAGAGACAAGTGGCATGTTCCTACTGCAACATTAATATTCGGAATAGAAGATGCGTACCGATTTGCCAAGCAAATTGTAGATGCGGATGCAGGTGTCACTTTTGCTACAACGATAACCCCTAACGGAAGTAACAAGGGCTATATCATGTCCGATGAAATGGATATTATGAAAGAAATTAACGATAGACTTCTGTCTGTTCCTGTACCTGATTTTGAACCATATGTAAGACCGGAAGGGGCCTATCTTGTAGGAGAAGGAACGGTCTCTGTTAATTCCGTTAATAATATGGATCTTAAATTTTATCCCAATCCAGTAGCTGATGAGTTAACAATCACCAGAGCATCTCCTGATAGAAACTACATACGGGTTTTATCTGCTATAGGTACAAAAGTTTTAGAAAGGGTCTGGGAGGATGGTTCCTTAATAACACAGTTGGATTTGTCTGCTTTAAATACGGGAATCTATTTTATAAATTTTTCGAATGATAATAACCAAAGCATCACCCGAATAATAGTAATATCTAAGTAACGAATATTGAATATAAAAAGGTTAAATAAATTTAAGGTGAAGAATTTAAAACTCGCTTCCATTCATACTTTAAACTCAGCATCATGTATTTGATACGTTCTGTTTTATCTATTTCATTTGTCTTTGTGCTTTTGTTTTTTTCTTCATCCTGTACAACGACTATACCCACATCGACCAAACCTTCATCAACTGAAAAGAAGCCCAATATTGTTTTTATTCTTTGTGATGATTTAGGTTATGGGGAAATCCAAAGTTTGGCTCCAGAAACGAGTAAGATTAAAACACCAAACGTTGATAAACTAGCTCATGAGGGAATGGTATTTACAGATGCACATTCAGGCTCATCAGTTTGTACACCTACGCGCTATGGAATAATGACAGGACGGTATAGTTGGCGAACAAAATTGCAAAGAGGCGTAGTGCAAGGTTTTGCTCCAAATCTGATTTTAGAAAACCGACCAACCATTGGAGATTTTCTTAAAGACCAAGGTTATAATACTGCTTTGATTGGAAAGTGGCATCTTAACTTTCAATATTTTGATTCAACTTTAGGAAAACCGATTGTAAAAGAATCAAAAAAACAACTCCCTCCTGTCGGTGCTACAATCCCAGACGGACCTCTTCATAGAGGCTTTACCTATTATCATGGTTTTCATCACGCGAGAGACATGAAGGCTGTAATTGAAAATGACAAAGTTATTCTGCATGAAGATGAGATTAATATGTTGCCGAGATTGACAAACAAATCGGTTGAATATATTAATGAGCAAGCAAAAAATAAAGACGGGAAACCATTTTTCTTATATGTTCCTTTAGGTTCGCCACATACCCCAATAGTTCCTTCGAAAGAATGGCAAGGCAAAAGTGGGCTTGGAGATTATGCAGATTTTGTCATGCAAACGGATGCAACAGTAGGTGCGATAACAAAAGCACTTAAAGACAATGGTTTGTCAGAAAATACTTTGGTCATATTTAGCAGTGATAATGGCACTTCTAAAGCAGCAGACATTGAGGGACTTGCTGCAAAAGGTCATATTGTAAGTGCTGGGTACCGTGGTTCAAAATCAGATTTATGGGACGGTGGACATCGCGTTCCTTTTATTGTAAAATGGCCGAATAAGATAAAGTCAGGTTCAGTAAGTGATGAGCTGATTTGTTTGACAGATATTTTTGCTACTTTTTCTGAGATTACAAATGAACCTGTCCCAAGTGACAGTGGAGAAGATAGTGTGAGTTTTTTATCAGCATTAAAAGGTGGCAAAATAAATAGTTCCAGAGCTGGTGTAATACACCATTCAATAACCGGACATTTTGCTTATAGAACAGGTAAGTGGAAACTCTTATTAGCCAAAGGATCTGGTGGTTGGTCTTCACCAAGGGAAAAAGAATCATCAGGCATGCCTATCGCTCAATTATATAATTTAGAAATAGACCCTGCTGAGACACAAAATTTATATTTAACACATCCTGAAATCGCAGAAAAACTTTTACAGGAATTAGAATTAGATATAAAAACAGGAAGAAGTACCCAAGGTGAATTTTCTAAAAATGATGTTGAAAATATCATTTTATGGAAAAGTAGAACTAAGAATAAAAATAAGAAAACCAACAAAAAGCAGGCTGGGCGTAAGAACTAATTGCACTCAAATACCAAATATAAATCGGTTGACTAGAGAAGGTATCTTTTATTACAATTCTTTATGACAAGTTCCATTTCGTGGAATAATTAGAGTTAATATATTCAAAAGAAGATTGAAGTGAAAAAATAAAAATGAAGAAAAGTAGCCATATCTTTACGGTAATAATTTCAATCCTCTTATGCATAGGAATGAGTTGTAAGGTACAGCAAACTAAAAAAATCATTCTTAATACAAACTCATTACCAAACATAATAATAATCCTTGCAGATGATTTGGGCTACGGAGATATATCCGTTTACCATGAGAACAATAAAATTAAGACGGTTCACATTGATAGGTTAGCTTTGGAAGGCATGCGATTTACCGATGCGCATACGCCTTCCTCCGTTTGTACACCTACAAGATATGGATTGCTTACTGGCAGATACAATTGGAGAACCAAACTTAAAAGGGGAGTATTGGATGGAAAGTCAAAAGCGTTAATCCCTAATTCACGAACTACGATTGCTTCCTTATTACGAGATAAGGGATACAATACTGCTTTTATGGGTAAATGGCATTTAGGTTGGGATTGGGCTTTGAAGGATGAAGCAAAAAAGGATCAAGATAAAAAGGATTTCACCAATATTGACTTCACAAAACAAGTGAAAAATACCCCTAATGATTTAGGATTTGACTACAGTTACGGACATTGCGGTTCTTTAGATATGCCGCCATATGTCTATGTAGAAAATGGTAAAATAACAGAAATACCAGACAGCTTTACAGTTAATACCGGTAAATATTCATGGTGGAGGAAAGGGCCAACTTCGAAAGATTTCATTCACGAAGAGGTCACACCAAATTTTTTCAGGAGAGGGATGGAATATATAAAAGAGCAGTCAAAAAAATCAAATCCATTTTTACTTTATTTGCCTCTCCCTTCGCCCCACACACCAATTCTGCCTACCAAGGAATGGGAAGGAAAAAGCAGATTAAATCCTTACGGAGATTTTATGCTTATGATAGACGACTATGTAGGAGAGTTGTTAAAAACGGTTGATGAAGCAGGTATAAATGAAAACACAATTATAATATTTACAAGTGACAACGGTTGCTCACCTGCTGCTAAAATTAAAGAATTAATAAAAAAGGGGCATTATCCAAACTCAATATATCGAGGGCATAAAGCAGATATTTATGAAGGTGGACATAGAGTTCCTTTTTTAATAAAATGGCCAAAAGAAATAAAAAAAGGAAGTGTTTCTAATGAAACAATTTGCTTGACAGACCTGCTGGCGACCTTCGCAGAAATAGCTGATTATAAATTGAAGGCTGATGAAGGAGAAGATAGTTTTAGCCTATTGCCTATTCTTAAAAACAATATTTTTTCGTCGCCAATAAGAGAAGCAACTGTGCATCATTCAATTCACGGAAATTTTGCCATTAGAAAAGGGGATTGGAAATTATTAATGTGTCCAGGTTCTGGAGGATGGAGTTTGCCAGGACCAAAAGATAAAGAAGGATTAATAGGATTACCAAAAGTACAATTATATAACCTGTCAAATGACCCAGAAGAAACAATCAATTTGGAATCTTCTGAACCTGAAAAGGTTAGGGAATTAGAACTATTACTAAGTAAGTATATTACTGAAGGAAGAAGTACTTCAGGAGCAATTCAAAAAAATGATGAGGCAGATAGAGCATGGCATCAAATTGATTTCATTGGCAAATAATTTCTAAGATACTACGGTTTTGAACGTGGTGACATTTCTAAAATAAACACGATGTCCATTCAAAACAAACAAAATAAAATAATCGAAAAATTTATGAAAAAAGTAATTCTTTCTTTAATTATCTGCGCAATTACTTCTAGTAGTTTTGCACAAAAAAGACCCAACATCATTTTCCTATTATCAGATGATCAAGCAAGTATTGCAACCGGTTGTTACGGTAACGACCAAGTTGTAACACCCAATATGGATAAGCTAGCGGAAGAAGGGATTTTATTTGAGAATCATTATAATACTACTGCTATTTGCGCGGCAAGTAGAGCCATTATTTTGACTGGTATGTATGAATACAAAACAGGTTGCAATTTTGATCATGGACCTTTACAAACAAAGAAATTTGCTAAGTCATATCCCGTCATTCTAAGAGAACAAGGATATTACACAGGATTTGCAGGAAAGTTTGGGCTGGCTGTTTCTGATGGAAATAGTATAAAACATAATAAATGGGATAAGCTTCCTGTAGATGCTTTTGACAATTGGGCAGGAGGCTTAGGTCAAACAAGTTACAAAACAGCAAATAACAAATACATGTCAAAATACGCCGAAGCGTATCCGCATAGCACCAGAGCTTATGCTGCTTGGGCAAAAGATTTTATTGTTGAAGCCAAGCAAACGGACAAACCTTTTTGCATGTCTATTAGTTTTAAAGCACCACATATGCCATTTTCTCCAGACCAATATTTTGATTATGTCTATGAGGGAAAAAAGTATAAGAAACCTGAAAACTATGGTGCAGAAAATGCAACGCATTTGGCTCCCCAAGCAGTTACCGGAAGACAATATAAGAGTTATGATTTTTGGCGTGATAGTGAAGAAAGTTACCAAGAAACGATTAAAAATTACAACCAATTAATCCATGGAGTAGATTATGCTTTAGGAATGATTCGAAAAACTTTAGAAGAGCAGGGAGTTGCTGACAATACTATTATCATATTTACGAGTGACAATGGTTACAGTTGTGGTGCTCATAATTTTGGTGGTAAAGTATTGCCTTACGAAGAGTCGTCAAAATCTCCTTTAATCATTTACGACCCGAGAACTCCTTTAAAAAAGAGAGGAGTCAGGCAAGAAAAAATTACCGCAAATATTGATATGGCACCGACGATCTTAAGCTATGCTGGGGTGAAATCTCCAGCAAATATGGATGGAGAAGATTTAGGTCTTTTGATAAAAAAGCCAAAGAAATTCAAACGCGAGACCGTTGCTCTTACAAATATGTGGGGGAATGATGAAATACAAGCAATGGGTGTCGTTTCTAAAGAATGGAAATATATTTTCTGGCAATACGAAGATGATAATATGAATCCTACAGAGGAACTTTATCATATCGGAATAGACCGATTGGAAATGTCAAACAAAGCTTCTGACCCTTCTGCAAAAAAGCAGCTTGAAAAAATGCGCTCGATATACGATGTACAACTTGATAAAATTAGAAAAGAAGGGACCAAGGATAATCTCTATCAAAAGTATTCTATTTTATTTGACAGAAATGCAACTGCTGAAGACAAAAAACCATATTTGCTAGGAACATATGATGAATTACAAAAACAAGGGAAAGAGAAAGGAACGAAGAAAAACAAGAAGGGCAAAAAGAAAAAGAAAAACGGAAAGAAGAAAAACTAATACGGGTTACCATTTATTGCATGATGGGTTACACTTAATGAAAAGGTAACTGCTCAAAAAAAATACCCATTGCACAGAATATCATCCAGCAACAAATGGGATTATCCTTGTCAGATCCAGCGCCTCAACAATTTTAGCATAAGCTCTCGGAATATCAAAATATGTTGAAGAATGGAATGCTAGACCAGAGTACAGCTGTTTAAAAGGTAGATTTTAACAAGGATTAGATAGATTAGAGCAAGGTTAGAAATACTGTTAATCCTAATTTTATAATTAATAACATAAAAAGTATTTTCTTATCAACGCAGATGATCAAAAACCTTCTTTTTTGAGAACAAAAGGAAAGAACCTCAGCGAAAGCACAACTAAGGTCACTCCATAATTATGAACATCAATGTAAAAGTGATTTAATAAATCACCGGAATAACAATCGAAAAGTTTTATGAAAAAGATAATGCTATCCTTATTTATTTGCATAATTACGACTTGTAGTTTTGCACAGGAAAGACCAGAAAAGCCAAATGTGTTATTGATCTTAACAGATGATTTAGGTTGGCAAGATGTAAAGTGTTACGATATTGACGAACCTTCTCCGTTCGAAACACCAAACATTGATAAGTTAGCGAAAAAGGGTGTTCTTTTTTGGCAAGCTTATTCTCCGGCAACGACCTGTTCTCCTTCCAGAGGAGCTATTTTGTCAGGAAAACACCCTGTTAGAGTGGAGAGGACTGCAGTAAGAGGAGGACATCCACCAATGCCTTATAACGAAAGATCTGCTTTGATTAGTCCTTGGCAAAGAGGAGCCTTAGATGCTACTGAAATTACAATAGCTGAATCGCTTAAATCGAATGGTTATAAAACAGGTCACTCTGGAAAGTGGCACGTAGGTATAGCAAGGACAGACGAGCCTTTGCCTAAACAACAAGGCTTTGATTTTTCAAAACATGGCTTCGGATCTCACAGAAGAATGAAGGATCGTACAACAGGTTTTGCAACGACTGATCCTTCCGACCCATTCTACTTAGATGGTGATGGTTTTCCATTTGATGACATCACTCAAGATGGGATTGACTTTATGAAAGGAAACAAAGGCAACCCGTTTTTTCTGTTCTATTGTTCTCGATTAGTACATACGCCCATACACACTAGAAGTGAAGCTTTACTGCGTAAATACTATGAAAAACTAGGAGTGGAATATCCTAAAGAGAATGACATTTGGGACGAAGCAGGTCAGAAGAATGCATACTATGCTGCAATGGTAGAAACAATAGATCATTACACTGGTTTATTGATTAAGTATCTTGAAGAAACAGAAGATCCAAGGTGGCCAGGACATAAGTTAATTGAAAACACTTATGTAATTTTCACTTCTGATAATGGTGGTATGGAACAACATACAAAAGAAATTATTACAGATAATTATCCGTTGGATAAAGGAAAAATAAATGCAAAAGAGGGTGGGGTAAGAGTGCCTCTAATTATAACTGGTCCAACGATTTCTCCAAATACAGAATCTAATGTTATGGTAAATGGTATTGACTTTTATCCTACAATTCTCAGTTGGACCGGAACAAAAAAAGAAAAAGGTCAAATTCTAGACGGCGCTGATTTATCCGTATTACTGGATCAAGACCCAACGGATTCAAAGCTAATAATAGACCCGTGGACAGGAGCACCAAGAAACACAATGATGTGGCATTTTCCAAACAGCAAGATGCAATCTACATTGCGAATTGACGACTACAAATTGGTGCGCCAGTATATTCCAAAGGAAGAAAAGGCTTCTTTAGAACTGTATCAACTATATCAAAATGGTTCAGAGCGCGTAGACATTGAAGAGTCAAAAAACCTAGCTACTGAAATGCCGGAAAAAGCGAAGGAGATGAATCTTCTTTTGGAAGAACGCTTAAAAAAATTAAATGCAAGGTTTCCTTTTTTAAACCCTAATTCTAAAAACGCAATAGCTTCCAAAAGTAAAATTCCTACGATTGTTGATCATGGATTGAATGGAAAAAAAGTTTGGATAAAATTCAAAAACAATGGAGCTAAAGTTTTAAAAGCAGAACTTATTTATACAACCAATGGAGGCATTCCTGGTGAAATTTGGTTTCCAATTGATATGAAAAAAGACAGCGATGATAAGGTTTGTGTAAAATTACCAAAAGGCACGACACACTATGTCTTTAACTTAGTTGACGAAAACAATTTTCTGATAAGCTATCCAGAAATTGGTTATTTGAAAAAAACAAAAGTATTTTCAACAACAGCAATCCCAGTTAAATAATTAAAAAAAATCAACATAACATTAAACTCTAACAAAGTTTTTGTAATTATTTTTTAGATCAAAATCTTTCAAGAAATGAAGCATATTCTATTTTTCCTTTTTTTAATAACTTTTACATTGTCCATTAAGGGACAAGATATAGTACAGCCAAATATTATAATATTTTATGCTGATGATTTAGGTTGGCAGGATACTCCTTTGAATGATGTTGGAGACCTTGTTCCTTGGGAAACACCCAATATGTTAAGCTTAGCAGCAGAAGGAGCTAAATTTTCACAAGCCTATGCTCCAGCCCCTACTTGTGCTCCCTCAAGAGGAGCCATGTTGACTGGTAGACATCCTGTTAAAACAAAATTACTCCAAGTGTCTGGTGGAGATGTACCGGGCTCATCAAATAATATCTCTAATAGAAAAATATTAGGTACCTATAATCCACTAAGATTAGATGTTGACGAAACGACAATTGCAGAGGCACTTAGTCCTGCAGGGTATGTTTCTGGCCTTATCGGTAAATGGCACATAGAAGGAGCTAACGATTTTCCAAGAGCAATACATCAAGGTTTTGATTCTCAAGAGATTGCTAGAGGAATGCATAGAAATATGGGGGACAGATGGACGGGGTATGCAACTGATGACCCCAATGACGAATTTCAGATTGATGAAGATGGAAGACCTTTTGATTCTGTAACTGAAGATGCCTTAACCTTTTTGGAGGATAATAAAGAGGAACCATTTTTTATGTACATGGCTACTTGGTTGGTGCATACACCTATTCAAACCAGAGATTTAGCATTGTTGACCTATTACTGTGATGTGTTGGGAATCGATGTTCCTACAGAAGATGTTGATTTTACGACAGGAGGACATACCAATCCGTATTATGGAGCTATGGTAGGGACTTTAGATTGGAGTTTGGGTAAAGTAGTGGATTATTTAAAAGCAACAGATGACCCAAGGCATCCAGGGATGAAATTATTTGAAACAACATACATAATATTTTCATCAGATAACGGTGCTTCCGAAATGGACGGAGATGAAATTGTAACAGATAATTTTCCTTTAGATTTAGGGAAAACCAGTGCAAAAGAAGGCGGCATTCGTGTTCCTTTAGTCATTACAGGTCCTGATATTCCAGTGAATGAATTTGACAATGTTGTTAATGGATTAGATTTTTTCCCTACCATTTTATCACTTACAGGAACGACTGTTGCTGACGATTTATTAAATGATTTTGATGGAGTTGATTTAAGTCCACTCTTAAAAGGCGAATCCAACATAGTGGAAGATACCAATGGAAATGAAAGAACTGATCTTTTTTGGCATTACCCAAATGCAAATGATGAAAAATCAAAATCAGCTATTAGAAGTGGTAACTATAAATTATATAAAAAATATATAGACGGTTCGTATGAAGCTTACCAATTGTACAATGATGATGGAAGCTTTAATGATATCGAAGAGTTTATAAACGTAATAGACGTTATGCCTGTGTCCGAAAAAGAGGAACTGATTGCTAAGCTAGAGACTTTTTTAACCGATAATAATGCGGAATATCCAACATGGAATCCCTATTACTCTGGATCTGATGCTCCTTTGCCAAATCAGCTTCTTGTTCCAGAAGTGGCTTCAGTGTCTTACAATCAAGATACGAATATTGCTACCGCAACGATTACAGAGGTTCCAGGAGAAGCAACAATTGCGATTGCAACTTTACTTTACAAAGAGAACAGTCCAGCAGAAAACGACGAATGGTTTGAATTGGAAGAAGCGATTATAAATGGAAATATTATAACAGCGGATGTTCCAGAAAATGCTACTGCAATTGTCTTTAATATGATTGATGAAAATAATTTTTTAGTTTTATCAGACGAGCTTCCCATAGTTTCTACTACACAGATAACGCTTAATGATGTTGACCAAGAACAATCTTTTAATCCTACGATTACCCACTCAGAACTTATCGGAGGCACAACTATAAATGGCGGCGGAAGCTATTTGCAAATGAGAACCGAAGGCGGTGGGGACGGAGCTAAATATCTTGTGAA
>CALLVY010000533.1 GCA_938015925.1 uncultured Saprospiraceae bacterium | reverse complement strand
TTCGTTGTTTCTATTGACATATTTCACGATTTTTTGAAATAATTGTTTAGGTTCAAATGGTTTTAATACAAAATCATCCATTCCATATTCCTTGAATTTTTCATCCTTGGAAAGATGAGCATGAGCGGTCATCGCCAAAATTGGTATACGCGCTACATGTGCTGGCATTTGATTTCTAATATAATCAGTAGTTTCATAACCATCCATAATTGGCATTTGAATATCCATTAGGATGATGTCGAAAATTTCTTTCTCTAAAATTTCAGTGGCAATCTTGCCATTGTCCGCTATCGTCACATCAATATCCGCCCACTGACGCTCCAATGTTTTTCTAGCCACCAATTGGTTCATCTTGTGATCCTCTACCAAAAGTAGTTTGATCGGTCGCTCTTGATCTACATCAATGCGTTCTTCTTTCTCAACAGATTTTACCGTCTGACTCAAATCTCCTTTCTTAAAGTTTAATTCAAAAAAGAAAGTTGATCCTTGTCCTAATACACTACTAGCTCCAATCTTTCCGGTTTGTTGAGATACTAAATTCTTGGCAATAGACAAGCCAAGTCCTGTTCCTTCAAACAAACGATCCTTGGTGCGGATACGAGTAAAGGTGCCAAAGACATCTTTGACTTTATCTTCCGGGATTCCAATTCCAGAATCTTCTACTTCAAAACGAAGATTCATGTGGTCACTGGTTTCTCCAATATTTCTAACACGTACTTTGATGAATCCTGCATCTGTAAATTTGACGGCATTACCGACCAGGTTATACAAAATTTGATTCAGTCTCAATTTATCTCCAATCAATACTTCCGTTACATCGTCCGCAATGTCTAATTGGAAATTAAGATCTTTTTCTTTGATTTTATATTGCATCACCTTCACCAAATTGTCTAGTAATTCAGCCAATTCGAAAGGTTTGTTTTCAAAAATAATTTTGCCGTTTTCCAGCGTAGAAATTTCGAGGATATCATTGATGATTCCCAAAAGAATTTCGGATGATTGTTTGATCGAGGAAATATAACCGTGCTGCTCTTCGTCAAGATTGGTCTGGATGACCAAATTACTCATACCGAGTACGGCGTTCATAGGAGTCCGCATTTCGTGGCTGATACTTGCGATGAATTGTTCTTTCATCTTCGCCGAACGCTCTGCAACATCCCTTGCTTTTTTCAGCTCCTCCGTTTGCTTCTGCTCTGTAATGTCTCTGATGACAGCATTGTAGCCTTGGAAATCAGTAGAGTCTGGTACGGTAGCCGTAATGACACAAAAGCGAGTTCCGCCATTTTTACGATGAACAGAAAATTCAAAATCTTTAACCGCCTTATTCCTTTTCAGTTCTTCAAAAAATAATTCTCTTCGATCTGCAGGTTGGTACATTTGATTGACATCCATCTCTTTCAACTCTTCGGACTCGTATCCAAATAATTTGGCAGTAGAACCATTGAAGTCAATAAATTTTCC
Organism: uncultured Saprospiraceae bacterium; assembly: GCA_938015925.1. Classification (GTDB taxonomy): domain Bacteria; phylum Bacteroidota; class Bacteroidia; order Chitinophagales; family Saprospiraceae; genus CALLVY01. The sequence goes on along the minus strand of CALLVY010000533.1, from coordinate 3,158 downwards.
ATCAAAAGAACAAATGTAAATAGCATCTTTGGATTGAGTAAAAATCTCCTGATAACGCTCGCGGCTTTTTATCATTTCTTGCTCGGCCAACTTACGATTGGTGATGTCCTGAACAATTCCATTGATCACTGGTCGACCATTCATGGCCGTCGAAAACTTACATTCTATAAAAACATAGCGCACCTCGCCATCTTGGCGGCGCACTTCAATATCTTTTTCTAATTTCCCATTGGCGATCAGCTCCTCTTGTAATTGACAAAAAACATGAAAAGGATTATCACTTTGCTGAATGTCTTCAAAAGTGAAAACCGTTTTTCGTGGAGTGAAACCAAAAATTCGATAGATCTCATCTGAAGCAGTAAATTCCTTTTCTGCGGTAGAGATCATCCAGTTACCGATATGGGCGATGTGTTGCGTTTCTTCCAGACGCTTTAATACACTATTTCGTTCAATAGAATAACGAAGAGACTTGGCTAACAAATCCGCATCAAAAGCTCCTTTGATCAGAAAATCCTGAGCACCAGCTTTTACAGATTTAATACCAAGGCTTTTATCGGAAAGTCCGGTAAGTACAATGACGTTATGGTCCGGGTGTTTTTCCAATAAGCGCTCCAGCGTTTCGAAGCCGCGACTATCCGGCAGCGTTAGGTCTAAGAGAATTGCAGCGTAGCTACCCGTCTCTAATGCGGCCAAACCATCGGTTAGTGAAGTCTTATTATCAACTTTACAATTAAGTAAATCAGATTCCATCAATAATAACTCTACTAGTCGAGCATCTCCAGGATTGTCCTCGATGAGTAAGATATTGTTGAACGATTCTATGTGATTTTGTTCTTCCTGCATTGCTGTACCTTCTGATGTAGATGAACCAGAAAAAGTAAAGTTGTTTCCGCTAAGGTATTGATTATTCAAGATATTATACATTGAAGTATTTGCAATACGAAGCTTTTAACTGATCTAAGCTACAAAACCCGTTTGTAAATAGTAGAATTTACGAGTTAACAGAGCGTGTTGAGTGGCTTCTTTTGATCAGTTGACTTCGGAGGGGTTTGTCAATACCTAGGATAGCAAAAAGTCGACCAAACTGCTAAAGTAATGTTTATTGTCGTAGTATAAACATTATATACGCGGTAAAAAAATAAATGTTGCTCCACTTTTGTCGACTACGAAAAGGCAAAGGTTTTCGGTAGGTTCCTTATAGACGGATCGGAAATTTTCAACCTTGTCTGGTTCAATTAAATTTTTTGTGGCAAACTCTTCGAGCGTGGTTGCATTGATGGACCAGGCAGAACCATCGTTTTCAATCAAAGGAAGCCCAATCGCCAGTTCTTCCTTGCAAACAGTAAAAATAGGATACTTAGAAATTTCTTGATCCAGAATTGCATCAGCTGCTTTTGCCAACATAGGCAAAAAAGGCTTTAATTCTACTTCGAGCTGATGGTATTGTTCTTTAACGTCCATGAATGATGGTTTACAGATAATTGGAAATGGGAGCGGTATTCTTGTTAGCCCCATTTGGTTAGCGTGAACTTTAGGATAAATAATTAAACTCTTTCCAGAGAAAATCAAGATCGTCCATCCTTTCGGCCCAGGTTCGTCGTGGCACAAATTCCAAGAGCGCAACGGTTTCAATATGATGGGTATGTGGAAACATATCTACAGGTTGCACCTTGACCACTTTGTATTTTTCTTTGAGTAAGTTGAGGTCACGTGCTTGTGTCCCTGGATTACAACTAACGTATACGATGCGCGGAGCTTCGAGCTTAAGGAGCAATTTGACGACCTTAGGGTGCATGCCTGCTCTAGGTGGATCCGTAATGACAAGATCCGGTTTGCCATGCTCTTCTGCGAAGTCAGCAGTAAGGATGTTTTTTACATCACCTGCATAAAACACTGCATTGTCGATATTGTTTCTTTCCGCATTTTGAATCGCATCTTCGATTGCAGGAGCAACTTCTTCAATGCCTACGACTTGCTTGCATTTGTCGGCAATGTAAAGTGCAATACTTCCGATGCCAGTATATAGGTCATATACATTTTCAGTTCCCTTTAAATCTGCAAATTCTACCACTTTATCGAAAAGGCGAACAGCCTGCTCTGTATTGGTTTGGAAAAATGATTTTGGCCCGATTCTAAAATTTACCTTGCCCAAATTTTCTTCCACATAACCTTTCCCATGATAAGTATGAATCGGGAGGTCGAGAATAAAATCATTCATTTTTTCATTGATGCAAAAATGCAAGCTGGTAATTTCTGGGAGTCGTTTGAGCAATTCATCGAGATAAGCGATTCTTTTTTCTACATCTTCCTGTCCGAAGCTCACGATGACCATGACCTCCTTGAGAGTAGTGATGCGCAGCATCAGGTGTCGCACGTATCCCGTGTGATCTCGCATATTGTAAAATTCCAATTCCTGCTCAATGGCAATGGCTTTGGCAACATTTCGGATGTTGTTGGAAGGTTCTTGCTGGAGGTAGCAATGCTTGATGTCTACGATTTTATCGAATGCTCTAGGGCGGTGAAATCCGAGAACATCTTCTTTGTTAGACATTTCCGTATCAATTTCCTCACTGGTGAGCCATCTTTTATTGGAAAAGGTAAATTCTAATTTGTTTCGATAGTAAGTCGTTTTTAAACTAGGGAGAATGGGAAGAAAATTACCCACTTTTACTTTGCCGATTCGGATGATGGCATTTTCTACCACATCGAATTTATGTTCCAATTGTTTTTCATAAGCCAGGTTTTGCCATTTACAACCTCCACAAATCCCAAAATGCTCGCAGAAAGCTTCGATGCGATCTTCCGAATAGCGGTGGAAATGACTAGGGAAACCTTCCCGAAAGCCTTTCTTTTCTTTGGTTACTACAATATCCACTAAATCTCCAGGAACAGTATTTTCTACAAAAACGACTTGTCCATCACTATCGCGACCTACCGATCGACCTTTGTCTGCTACACCAGTGATTTCTACCATCTGGAGTAATCTCTTTTTTATTTTTCTTCTTCTGCGCATTTTTTTTGCAAACGTTTTGCTCATTAGTGACGGTAGAAAAAAGGATGTTTCTATTGCCGTCAAATTTCTAAGGGTTAACTAAACAGGTTCTTAAAGAACTACAATAGACTTTATTCGAAAATGGTTTTATGAGATAAAAATGCAG